>NZ_JBWKKH010000025.1:97529-104024 GCF_056431645.1 Saccharopolyspora sp. NPDC045839 | reverse complement strand
GGCCAGCAGAGGGAGGGCGGCTGGCTGGGCGTTGTGGGGGGAACCTTCTCTTTGTCGGGGGGGGGGGGGGGGGGAAAAGCTGGGGGGGGGGGGGGGGGGGGCCCCCCCCCCCCCCCCCCACCTCCGATCAGGTGGTTCAGCCGCCGATCGTCTGGCCGATCCAGTCCCGGACCGCCACCGGGTCGGCGAAGATGTCGGGCTCGCCGCCGCAGACCGCGTCCTCCGCAGTGCCGCCGAACCGGCTCGTGATGCCGATCTGCTCCCAGCGCCCGGCCGCGTCGCGGATCAGCGCCGGGCCGCCGGAGTCGCCCTGGCAGACGGAGTCGCCGGTGGCGGGCGGCCGAACGCAGGTGTCGACGCTGCCGTCGGTCTTGGCGCACTCGGCGTCGTCGCCCACCTCGGAGTCGTACTGCTTCAGCTGCTGCGGGAAGGCCGGGACCTCGCCGCACTCGAACTCACTGCACTCCCGGCCCCAGCCGATCAGCCGGGTGTCCTTGCCCGGCACCTGCTCGGCGTCCGCGATCCGCACCGTCGGCAGATCGACGGGCCGGTCGAGCTTCAGCAGCGCGAAGTCGTACTGCGCCAGGAACTCCTTCTTGTACTGCGGGTGCAGGACCTTCTCGGTGATCCGGCGCTCCTCGCCGCCGGTGGTGCGGTCCGGGCTCCCGATGCGCGCCGTCAGCTGCCCCGCGTCGAACGAGTCGACGCAGTGCCCGGCGGTCAGCAGCCAGCCGTCGTCTATCAGCGTCGCTCCGCAGTGGAACATGGGCTCGTCCGGCACCTGCAGCGACGCCATGAACGGGTACTGCTCGTCCGCCGGAGCGCCGCCGACGATCGCGCCGGCGCTACCGGCGGTCGCGATCCCGACCAGCGCCGCCCCGAAGGCGGCAGCGAGCAACTTGGTGATGCGCATGGTTTTCCTCTCGATTCGGTGAAGGTCCCGAGCAAGGCCGGGAAAATCAGATCGCCTTGCGGCGCAACAGCCAGCAGGTCAGCGCGATGCACGCCGCGGCGAGCACCAGGAAGACCCCGGCATCGACGAACTGGAACGTCCAGAACCGGCTTCCGGGCTGGACGAGCATGATTCGGGTGTAGCCGGCCGCGCTGAGCTGGTCGATCTCGGCCGAGCCGAAGGAATTCGGCGCATGCGGAACGCCGCTGGCCCGGAGCGCCCCGAAGATGTCGAGTTCCTCGCCTTCCGGGCTCCGGTAGACGAACTCGGTCACCCAGCCGCGCGGCCCCTGGTAGTACTCGTCGGTCGTGAGGCGCTGCGGCGACATGTAGTGCGGTCGCAGCCACGCCACGACGGGCAGGAAGACGGCCAGGAAACCGGCCAGCGACAACGCCATTCCGACGAGGAGGTGCTTGGTCACCGTTCCGGCCAGGACGCCGAGCGCGAAACCGAACACGCACGTCGCGGGGAAGGACGGCAGCACCATGCCGAAGGCGTCGAACCAGCTCCACTCCTGCACGGCCGGCTGGAAATACCACATGTACGCGGCCGAGAACAGGGCGCTGAGCACGGCGATCGCACCGCCGAGCAGGAACACCTTGCTGAACAGCCAGTGCTCGCGGGAGACCCCCTGTGTCCAGGCGTAGCGGAAGGTTCGCTGCTCGATCTCCCGCGTCAGGATCGGCGCGCCCAGGAACGCGCCGATCAGCGCCGGCAGCACGGGAAGCAGCGTCCCCTGCAGATTGCCCAGCATGCCGAGGGACGACGTCCACTCACCGCAGTCGATCCCGATACCGATGCAGTCGACCAACTCGTCCCGACCCAGCGAATCCCGCATTCCGTTGCCCAGCAACAGGAACCACGCGGCGAAACCGAGCAGAACCGCGCCGACCAGGGCGACCATCAACCGATGTTGCCGCCAGGTCAACCAGATCATTCGTACCTCCGGTTTTGGGGTTTTCCGGGCAGCATCGGCCGGGGCGCGAATCGCGCCCTCGTTTCGCCCGGAATCAGGTCAGCTGAATTTGCGGCGCAGCCAGTAGAAGGCCAGCGCCAGACAAGCAATGGTCAACGCGAGGTAGATCCCCGCTTCGATGAACTGGAAGGACCAGAAGCGGTCCGCCGGGTGGTAGGTGACGATGCTGACCGGCGCGGGTTCGCCTTCTCTCCAGACCGCCGAATTCCCGGTCCCTCCCGAGCTGTCGCGGAAAGCCGCACCGAGGTAGTACACATCGCTGGGCACGTCGTCGGATCCGGATTGCCCGTCGACCGGTTCGAGCGGCCGGGCGAGGGTCATCGGCTCCATGTAGTTCGGCCGCAGCAGCCAGGCCATCACCACGAAGACGGCGGCGCCGCCGAACAGGGTCGCGGCCATCGCGGGCACCGTCCGCTTGAGCAGCGTTCCGGCGGCGACTCCCAGCGCGAAGGCGAACAGGCAACTCATCGGGAACACCGGGACCGACTGGTTGAAGAACCGGAACCAGCCCATCTCGGGAACCATCGGCGCGAACCAGCTCATGTGCACGACCGAGAAGATCGTGCTGAGCACCAGAACCGCGCCCCCGACCAGGAGCACCTTGCCGCCCAGCCAATGACTCCGCGAGACGCCCTGGGTCCACGCGTAGCGGAACGTGTGCTGCTCCAGCTCCCTGGACACCAGCGGAGCACCCGCGAACATGCCGACCAGCAGCGGCAGCGGCTGCAGGAAGCCGCTGACGTCCTCGCCGAACTTGACCAGGCGCGAGAACCCGTACGCCGCGGTGTAGACCGTCGGGGCATCGGCGCCGAGCGAGCCGGAGAAGAGGTAGATCGCCGCGACGCCGAGGAAGACGACGGCGAACCCGGCCAGCCCGAGCCGGTGCTGCCGCCAGGTCAACCAGGTCATGCGGCGGCCTCCCGGATGCGCGGCGGTGCCGAAGCCGTCAGGTAGTGCATGACGAGCGTTTCCAGGTCGACGCGCTGCACGTCCCACGAAGAGCCGGGAGCCGGGGGATTCCCGCGCACCAGCAGGGAAACCCGGTCCTCGCGCTCCTCCCGGTGCACGACCTCGCCGGACACGCCCGCCGCCGCGCCCCTCGGCCCGATCAGGACGTGGTGCTGCTCCAGCAGGTCGTCGATGTCCTCGGAGAGCTTGACCTGGCCGTGGTCCAGCACGATCAGGTGGTCGCAGAGCCGCTCCAGCTCGGAGACCACGTGCGAGGACAGGACCACGGTGCAGTCCCAGTCGGCCTTCGTCTCCATCAGGACGCTCATCAGCTCCCGCCTGGCCAGCGGGTCGAGGCTGGCCACCGGCTCGTCGAGGATCAGCAGCTCGGGCTTCTTCGCCAGCGCCACCGCGAGCGCGACCTGCGCGCGCTGGCCGCCGGAGAGCCCGCCGATCCGGCTCTCCAGCGGGATGTTCAGCTCGGCGAGGCGGTCCAGCGCGATCTGCTCATCCCAGCGCTTGTTCAGCATCCGCCCGGCCTTGAGCATCTCGCGCACCTTGAAGTTCCGGTACAGCGAGTGCTCCTGGTCGAGGTAGGCCACGCGGTCCAGCACGGTGCCCGGGCCGACGCGCTCGCCGAGCAGCGTCAGCTCGCCCTCCGTGGGCGCGAGCAGGCCGACCATCAGGTTCAGCAGCGTGGACTTGCCCGCGCCGTTCGGGCCGACGAGGCCGACGACCCGGCCCGCGGGCAGCCGCAGCGAGCAGTTCCGCAGGCCCCACTTGCGGCCGTACCGCTTGCCGAGGCCGGTCGCCGTCATGGCGGTTTCAGTCATTGGTTCCCCTCAGGACGGAAGTCGTGCAGCACCGTCGCGATCAGCGCGGCGATGCCTTCGGAATCCATGCCGGCCCGGTACGCCTCGGTCAGCCACCGCTCCAGGCCGGCGCGCAGCTCGGCCTGCTTCTCCGCGGGCAGTCCGGTCAGGCCCCGTTCGATGAAGGTGCCCGCCCCGGGACGGCCCTTGGCCAGTCCCTTGTGCTCCAGCTCGCGGTACGCCTTCAACACCGTGTTCGGGTTGATGACGAGGTGCTTCGCGACTTCCTTGACCGTGGGCAGACGGTCGCCGACCTGCAGCTGCCCGAGCCGGAGGGCGTGCTCGACCTGATGCACGAGCTGCCGGTAGGGCGGCACCCCGGTACCGCTGTCGACGCGGAACTCGATCAAGCACTTCCCCTATCACTCTATTAACCTACGACCATAGGATAACTATCGGATGATCCGAGTCAAGCGGAACCCCGAAAATGCCCCTGAACAGCGAAAAGCGCCCCAGCTGAACGCTGAGGCGCAGCGAAGCAGGACGACTTCCCCCCCCATGGACCAAGACGGGAAAGACCTATGGCCAAGGTTCCGCAATGCAGAACTCGGGTCCCGCGGTGTCCGATTTTGCCTAAAATTGGGCGGGTTCCGAACGATCCAATTTTAGGCAAAATTGGGGACCCACCAGGGGAAACCGAGCCCGGGGGCGATCGGTCAGGACGTGGCGAAGTTGTCGCAGAGGGTCTGCCACTCCGCCCGGTCCGGCGGCGGCCCCGGCAGCTCCGCGCCTCCCGCCCGCAGGCCTTCGAGCACCAGGGCCAGGTAGCGCGCGCGGAACTCGGCCCGCCGGGCCTCGCTCGTCGGCAGGGCCGGGTTGAGGTGCTTGAGCAGCAGCAGGATGTCCGTCCAGTCCACGTCCGCGCGCAGCTCGCCCGCCTGCTTCGCGGCTTCGACCAGGGCCTCGATCTCCCTCGCGACGCCCCGCTGCAGCTCGCGGAACTCCGCGGAATAGGTGTGCTGCTGGTCCATCGGCGGCAGCACGGTGCCGATCCCGGAGCCTTCCCGCAGGCAGCGGCGCATGAACCGGACCAGCGCCTGCCACGGGTCGGATTCCTCGGCGCGGGCCGATTCCGCCTCGCCGATGATCCGCCGGAACGCGGCGATGCGGACCTGCTCGACCAGCTCCTGCTTGCTCGGGTAGCGCCGGTACACGCTCGCCACCCCGACTCCCGCGCGCTTCGCGACCTCCGACATCGGCGCCGCGAAGCCCTGCTCGGCGAACACCTCGCGCGCGGCGGCGATGACCTGGTCGTCGTATCGCGCGGACCTGTCCGGCGTGGGCATGGCCACAGCATACGCGGACAGCGGAATGATCCATTCCGCTGCGGGGTTGGACCCCATAGGAATCACTCATTCCGCTGCGGCCCGCTGCGAGCAGGGCGATCCGCGGCCGTCGGAAGCAGAGGAAGGCATGACCACAACGGAGCTCGTCCAGCCCCGCAGCGGAACCCTCGGCCGCGCCGCGCTGTCCCGGCCCGCGTCGTTCTGGTTCATCGGCGGGGTGTACGCCCTGTTCCTGATGGCCTCCACCGCGCCGTCCCCGATGTACTCGATCTACCAGCAGCGATGGCACTTCACCACCACGGTGCTCACCGAGGTCTTCGCCGTCTACGCGGTCCTCATCCTGCTCGCGCTGGTGCTGTTCGGTTCGCTGTCCGACCACATCGGCCGCAGGCCGGTGCTGCTGACCGGGCTCGTGCTGGAGATCGCCTCGATGCTGGTGCTCGCGATCGCGCCGAGCGTCGGCTGGCTGCTGGTCGGCCGGGCGCTGCAGGGCCTGGCCACCGGGATCGCGACCAGTGCGATCAGCGGCGCCCTGCTGGACTTCCAGCGCCCGGGCACCAACCGCGGATCGCTGATCAACGGCGTCGCCGCCGGGCTCGGCATGGCGCTCGGCTCGCTGCTGGCGGGTGCTCTGGTGCAGTTCGTGCCCGGGCCGACGCTGACCAGCTACCTGCTGCTGATCCTCGGCTTCCTGCTGGCGATCCCGGGCGTGCTGCTGATGCCCGAGCCGGTCACGCGCCGCAGCGCGCTGCGCGAGGTGCTGCGCCCGCAGCGGCCGACCGTGCCTGCCGGGAAGGGCGCGACGTTCGCGCTGATGGCGACGACGCTGCTGGCCTCGTGGATCGTCGGCGGCATGTTCATGTCCCTCGGGCCGTCGGTGGCCAAGGGGCTGGTCAGCGGAAACCCCTACCTGGTGGGCGGTTTGGCGGTCGCCGTGCTGGCCGGGTTCGGCGGGCTCGCGCAGCTGCTGCTGGGCGGCTGGGAGGCGCGGCGCGCGGTGCGGGTCGGCGCGCCGCTGATGCTCGCCGGGCTCGCCGGGGTGGCGGCGGCCGCGCTAGGGCAGGGCGCCGTGGTGTTCTTCGTCGGCTCGGCGGTGCTCGGCACCGGCTGGGGCCTGGTGTTCATGGGCGGGTTCCGGATGCTGACCGGCTTGGCCGCCCCGGAGCACCGGGCGGGCACCGCGGCGCTGATCTACGTCGTGGCGTACCTGTCGGCCAGCGTCCCCAGCGTCGCCCTGGGCTTCCTCAGCACGGCCTACGGCCTGACCGCGGCGACGCTGGTCTTCACCGCGACGGCCGCCGTCTTCGTCACCGTCGCGGCCCTCTCCACCTTCGCCCGCCACTGACCCCGGGGCGGGGGGGGGGGGGGGGGGGGGGGGGGGGGGGGGGGGGGGGGAGGGGGGGGAGGGGGGGGGGGGGGGGGGGGGGGGGGAGAGGGGGGGTGGGGGGGGGAAGGGGCTTG
>NZ_JBWKKH010000025.1:16875-97519 GCF_056431645.1 Saccharopolyspora sp. NPDC045839 | reverse complement strand
TTCCCCCCACCATACGTCCTCTTTCTTTCCCCCTCCCCTTCCCCCCCTCCTCCCCCCCCCCCCCCCCCCGCTGTTTGTTTTCCCTTTTTTCTCCCCCCCCCCCCCCCCCCCCCACGCCTGCCAGATGACGGTTTCGCGCGAAAACGCCAGGTCCCCGCGGTGGACCGACGGGCGCCTTCGCCCGGCACTGACGCAGTTTCAATTGAAACTGCGGAAGACCCGGGCACCCTGTGCAGTTTCAATTGAAACTGCACACCCCAAGGGTTCGGTCAGGGCCCGCGGGGCGAGGTCAGGCGGCTTCGACCGTGAGGGATTCGTTGTCGTCCGCGGTGTCGACGCGGATCTTGTCGCCCTCCCGGATCTCGCCGGCCAGGAGCTTCCGGGCGAGCTGGTCGCCGATCGCCGACTGGACCAGGCGGCGCAGCGGGCGCGCGCCGTAGACCGGGTCGAAACCGTTGAGCGCCAACCAGTCCCGCGCCGCGGGCTGGACGTCCAGGGTCAGCCGGCGCTGGGCCAGCCGCTGGGCCATGCGGTCCACCTGGATGTCCACGATGGACGTCAGCTCGTCCGTGGTCAGCGAGTGGAAGACCACCACGTCGTCCAGCCGGTTCAGGAACTCCGGCTTGAAGTGCCCGCGCACCACCGACCGCACCGCCTCGTCGCGCTCCCGGTCGGTGAGGTTCGGGTCGGCGATCACCTGCGAGCCGAGGTTCGAGGTCAGCACCAGGATGGTGTTGCGGAAGTCCACCGTGCGGCCCTGGCCGTCGGTGAGCCGCCCGTCGTCGAGCACCTGCAGCAGCACGTCGAAGACGTCCTGGTGGGCCTTCTCCACCTCGTCGAACAGCACCACCGAGTACGGCCGCCTGCGCACCGACTCGGTCAGCTGCCCGCCCTGGTCGTAGCCGACGTACCCGGGCGGCGCGCCGACCAGCCGGGCCACCGAGTGCTTCTCGGCGTACTCGCTCATGTCGATGCGGATCATCGCCCGCTCGTCGTCGAACAGGAACCCGGCCAGCGCCTTGGCCAGCTCGGTCTTGCCGACGCCGGTCGGCCCGAGGAACAGGAACGAGCCCGTCGGCCGGTCCGGGTCGGCGACGCCGGCGCGCGTCCGGCGCACCGCGTCGGACACCGCGCGCACCGCCTCGGACTGCCCGACGACGCGCGACTCCAGCGCGTCCTCCATCCGCAGCAGCTTGGCCGTCTCGCCCTCCAGCAGGCGGCCGGCCGGGATGCCGGTCCACGCGCTGACCACGTCTGCGACGTCGTCCGCGGTGACCTCCTCCTGCAGCATCGCCTTGCGTTCGGACTGCGTCTGCGCGGCCGCTTCGAGTTCCTTCTCCAGCTTCGGGATCCGGCCGTAGCGCAGCTCGGCGGCTTTGCCCAGGTCGCCGTCCCGCTCGGCGCGGTCGGACTCGCCGCGCAGCTGCTCCAGCTGCGTCTTCAGGTCGCGGACCTTGTCGATGGACTCCTTCTCCTGCTGCCAGCGCGCGGTCAGCTCGGAGAGCTTCTCGCGGCGGTCGGCCAGTTCCGCGCGCAGCGCGGCGAGCCGCTCCAACGAGGCCGGGTCGTCCTCTTTGGACAGCGCCATCTCCTCGATCTCCAGCCGCCGCACCGCGCGCTCGACCTCGTCGATCTCCACCGGCCGGGAGTCGATCTCCATGCGCAGCCGGGACGCGGCCTCGTCGACCAGGTCGATGGCCTTGTCCGGCAGGAACCGGGCGGTGATGTAGCGGTCGGACAGGGTGGCCGCGGCGACCAGCGCGCCGTCGGTGATCCGCACGCCGTGGTGCACCTCGTAGCGCTCCTTGAGGCCGCGCAGGATCGCGACGGTGTCCTCCGGGCTCGGCTCGCCGACCAGCACCTGCTGGAACCTGCGCTCCAGCGCGGCATCGGTCTCGATGTGCTCGCGGTACTCGTCGAGCGTGGTCGCGCCGACCATGCGCAGCTCGCCGCGCGCCAGCATCGGCTTGATCATGTTGCCCGCGTCCATCGCGCCCTCGCCGGTGGCACCGGCGCCGACGATGGTGTGCAGCTCGTCGATGAAGGTGACGACCTGCCCGGCCGAGTCGGTGATCTCCTTGAGCACCGCCTTGAGCCGCTCCTCGAACTCGCCGCGGTACTTCGCGCCGGCCACCATCGAGCCGAGGTCCAGCGCCACGACCCGCTTGCCGCGCAACGATTCCGGCACGTCACCGGCGACGATGCGCTGGGCCAGGCCCTCCACGATCGCGGTCTTGCCGACGCCGGGCTCGCCGATGAGCACCGGGTTGTTCTTGGTGCGGCGGGACAGCACCTGCACGACGCGCCGGATCTCGGCGTCCCGGCCGATCACCGGGTCGAGCTCGCCGTTGCGGGCGCGGGCGGTGAGGTCCTGGCCGTACTTCTCCAGCGCCTTGTAGGTGCCCTCGGGGTCCGGGCTGGTCACCCGCGCCGAGCCGCGCACCTTGCCGAACGCGTCGGTCAGCGCCTCCGGCGTCGCGCCGTGCCTGCGCAGCAGGTCGGCGACCCGGCCGCCTTCGGCGGCGAGCCCGACCAGCAGGTGCTCGGTGGAGACGTACTCGTCGCCCATCTCCGTCGCCAGCCGCTGGGCGTGCGTCAGCGCCTTGACCGCGTCGCGGGAGAGCTGCGGAGCGGACAAGGTGCTGCCGCTGGCGGTCGGCAGCTTGTTGACGAGCTGCTCCAGCTCGCGCCGCACGTCCGCCGGGTCGGCTCCGACGGCGGTCAGCAGCGGCGCGGTCAGCCCGTCGCCCTGGGCGAGCAGCGCGCCGAGCAGGTGACCGGGGTCGACGTCCGGGTTGCCCGCCACCGTTGCGGCCTGCACCGCGGAGGAGATCGCCTGCTGGGTCTTCGTCGTCGGGTTGAACGCGTCCATTCCTCACCTCGTGGCCGGGGCGGCTGCTTCGGGTCGTGTGCACCCACCATGTTACCCGGACAACGTGAGGAAACTTGAGCGGGTTCCGCTCAAGAATCGTCAGCTGGCTCACTTTCAGCCACGCCGAGATGTCGATTTAGACCAAAAGTCATACGAAGTGCTTGCTTGTGTGATTTCACCCGATTTAGCTACACGGCTATGACCTACAGCACATCGCCGCCGGACGGGCAGCTCGTCCTGGCCGCCGATCCCGGCCCCCTCGCCGACATCGAGAACGCGATCAATACCGTGTTCGACCCGATCTCGGAAGGCTTCTCCAACATCGTCTTCGGCGAGATCACCGTCTTCGGCGTGACCTTCCCGTGGATCGTGGCCTGGCTGGTCATCGCCGCCGCGCTGTTCACGGTCGTCTTCGGCTTCATCCAGTTCCGCGCGTTCAAGCTCGCCATCGACCTGGTCCGGGGCAAGTACACCGACCCCAAGGAACCGGGCGAGATCAACCACTTCCAGGCCCTGGCCTCGGCGCTGTCCGGCACGGTCGGGCTCGGCAACATCGCCGGCGTCGGCGTGGCGGTGACCATCGGCGGCGCGGGTGCGACGTTCTGGATGATCGTCTGCGGTCTGCTCGGCATGGCCACCAAGTTCGTCGAGTGCACGCTGGGCGTGAAGTACCGGGAGATCGCCGCGGACGGCACCGTCTCCGGCGGCCCGATGCACTACCTGCGCAAGGGCATCCCGGAGCGGATCCCCGGCGCGTTCGGTTCGGTGCTGGGCAAGGTGCTCGCCGTGCTGGCCGCCGTGATGATCCTGTTCTTCGCCATCGCCGGCGGCAACATGTTCCAGGCCAACCAGACCTTCGCCCAGCTGCGCGATGTCACCGGCGGCGACACCGGGTGGCTCGGCTCCGACGGCGCGGCCCTGGTCTTCGGCATCCTGCTCGCGGTCGTCATCGGCGCCGTGATCATCGGCGGGATCAAGTCCATCGGCGCTGTCACCAGCCGCCTGGTCCCGGCGATGGCCGTCATCTACGTGACCGCGTGCCTGATCGTCATCGGCGTCAACTTCGCCGCGGTGCCCGCCGCGGTCGGCGAGATCATCTCCGGCGCGTTCACCCCGGAGGCCGGGTTCGGCGGCATGATCGGCGTGCTGATCGTCGGCTTCCAGCGCGCCGCCTTCTCCAACGAGGCGGGGCTCGGCTCGGCGCCCATCGCGCACTCCGCGGTGCGCACCAAGCACCCGGCCACCGAGGGCCTGGTCGCGCTGCTGGAGCCGTTCATCGACACGGTGATCGTGTGCACCATGACGGCGCTGACCATCGTCATCGCCAAGACGCAGTTCTGGGTGGACGCCCAGCAGCAGGTGCTGGCCGGCGGCGAAACCCCGGACGGCGTCACGGTCACCTCGGAGTCCTTCGCCACGGTGCTGCCGTGGTTCCCCTACGTCCTCACGCTGGCCGTCGCGATGTTCGCCATCTCCACGATCATCACCTGGGGCTACTACGGGCAGCGGGCGTGGCTGTTCCTCGTCGGCAGCGGCAAGACCAGCGAGCGCATCTACAACGTGGTGTTCTGCCTGTTCACCGTCGTCGGCTCGGTGCTGACGCTGGGCAGCGTGCTGGACTTCGCCGACGCGGTGCTGTTCGCGCTGGCGCTGTTCAACATTCTCGGGCTGTACATCATGGTCCCGGTGGTGAAGCGGGAACTGGCGTCCTACCGGGAGAAGTTGCGCACCGGCGAGGTCCGCAAGTTCGAAAAGATCTGACGCACCCCGCGTCCCCGTCCCCGGCTCCGAAGTTCCGCAATTTCCATTGAAATTGCGGAAGTTGTCCACAACCTCCGGCGTGTCGTGTACCCGACACGCCGGAGGTCCGCAATTTCAATGGAAATCGAACCTCTGATTTCCATTGAAATTGCGGTGGGAACTCAGTCCTCGCGGACGGCCTGGATGTCGATCTCCACCTTCAGGGTGGTGCCGATCGCGGCGATCCCCGTTTGCAGCGCCTGGTTGAACGTCATCGCGAAGTCCTCGCGGCGCAGCTGGGTGGTCGCCGTCGCCGAGGCCCGGGTGCCGCCCCACGGGTCCGGGCCCACGCCGGCGAACCGGGTGTCCAGCCGCACCGGCCGGGTCACCCCGCACAGCGTCAGCTCGCCGTCGAGGTCCCAGCGGTCACCGCCGCGCGGGCGCAGCCCGGTGGACCGGAAGGTGATCTCGGGATGCCGCTCCACGTCCAGGAAGTCCGCGCTGCGCAGGTGGTCGTCGCGCATCCCGTTGGCCGTGTCGATGCCGGCCGCGGCGATCCGGACATCCACTGTGGACGATTCCACCGGGTTGCCGATGCGCACCTCGCCGCCGAACTCGTTGAAGCGGCCGCGGATGCTGCTGATCCCCAGGTGCTTGGCGGTGACCTGGATCGACGAGTGCACCGGGTCGATCCGCCACAGCCCGGGCGCCGGCAGGTCGGCCCCGCCGACCCGGCGCAGCTCGACCTCGCCGAGGGTGGCCGCCGTCCCGTCGTGCACCAGCGTGGTCCGGGCGAGCGGCTCGTGCCCGACCGCCGTGACGATCGCGGTGTAGGCGCCGGCCCGCAGCCCGGCGGCGACCACCGAGCCCTGCGCGTCGCCCTGCACCCTCGCGACCTGCGTGCCGGTGCCGTCGATGACGGTCAGCACCGCTTCCGGCACCGGCCAGCCGTCGCCGCCGCGCACCGTCGCGGTGACCGCCCCCGATGCGGCGGCGACACCGGGCGCTTCGGCCTGTCGTTGGCCGAGATCCATCTGGAACATCTCCTCTAGCGCGTTGAAAGTCCTGGTGAGCGACCCCATCCGCCCGGGGCGGTGGAGCGAACGGACCGTTGACTCACGTCAACGAGGCGAACAGTCCGTTCGCTCCACTCACGACCGATGGTCAGTCGCCCTGCGGGTAGCCGAGTTCGACGTCGTGGGTGCTCTGCTCGCCCGACAGCCGCAGCGAGGTGGCGATCGGCGGGTAGCCGGTCGCGATCACCGTGTACTCGCCGTCCGGCAGGTCGGTGAAGGTGTAGTTGCCGTCGATGTCGGTGGTCGCCGCGCCGACGACCGCGCCGCCGGAATCCAGCAGCGTCACCCGCGCATCCGCGACCGCGACGCCGAGGTTGGCCGACCGGACCACGCCGCTGAGCTGCGCGCCGGACTGCAACGCGACGTCCAGTGCGGACTGATCGCCGTCGGTCACGGTGACCGAGTTCGCCACCGGCCGGTAGCCGGGCGCGGTGACGGTCAGCGCGTAGGGGCCGCCGACGAGGTCTGCGAACAGGTAGTGCCCGTCCGGCCCGGTGCCCGCGCTGGCGACCACCTCGCCGCGGACGTCGGTGAGCACCACCATCGCCCCGGCGACGCCCTGGCCGCCGACGTGCACCAGGCCGGTCAGCCGCCCGGCGCCGAGCAGCTGCACGTCGTGGCGCACCGGGCGGTCGCCGACCACGACCATCGACGCCGTCGGCTGGTAGCTGCCGCCGGAGGCGATCAGCACGTAGGTGCCGCCGTGGCCGACCGCGAGCTGGAACTGCCCGTCCTGGTCGGTCCGCGCGCGTTCGACCTGCCGCCCGTTGGCGTCGGTGAGGGTGAGCACGACGCCGGAGACCGGCGTGCCGACCGAGTCCTGGACGGTGCCGTGCACGAACAGCCCGCCACCGTCGACCGGGGCCGTCAACTCGCCCGCCAAGTGCTTGCCGTTGGTCGCGTAGCGACGCGGCGCAACCGGCTCTGACCAGGCATCCGAGCGACCATCCACAGAGTTGCCCACAGGCTCGGCGGCCAGCTGCGCGGGCCGCGGCCCGACGCCCCCAACCTGGGCAGAGCCGTTCGTCGCGGGACGCGCCACGGCCGAGTTGTCCACAGGCCGGGTGAGGTTGTCCACAGCGTCGTCGTGCGCGGCCACGGCTGCCGCCTCCCTTTCCTCGTGACTGTCGATCGTGGTGCGCAGCGGGGTCTCCCGGATGAAGATCACCGCGAGGAAGGTGACCACCGCGATGCACGCGGAGACGAAGAAGATGTCGCCGATCGCGTCGCCGTAGGCCGCCCGCACGATGGTCTGCACGGGTTCCGGCAGGTGGTCGACGTCGAGCGAGCCGCCGCCCGAGCCGGCCGCCTGCGGCACGCCGGGGATCTTCGCCAGGCCCTGCACGATGTAGTCCGACACCTGGGTGGCCAGCACCGCGCCCAGCACCGAGACGCCCGCCGAGCCGCCGAGGGTCCGGAAGAACGTCACGACCGAGGTCACCGACCCCATGTCCTTGCCGCTGGTGGTGTTCTGCACCGCCAGCACCAGGTTCTGCATCAGCATGCCGACGCCGACGCCCATCAGGAACAGGTAGACCCCGACCAGCACCAGGTTCGTCTCGTGATCCAAGGTGCTCAGCAGCCACATCGACGCGGTCATCACGATCGAGCCGATCACCAGGAACGGTTTGATCTTGCCGGTGACCCTGGAGATGATCTGCCCGGACACGGTCGAGGAGATGAAAAGGCCGCCGACCATCGGCAGCGTCATCAGCCCCGCCGTGGTCGGCGTGAAGCTGCGCGCGATCTGGAAGTACTGGCCCAGGAACACCGAGCCGCCGAACATCGCGGTGCCGACCGCGACGGTGCCGATGGTGGACAGCGTGACCGTCGGGTTGCGGAACATCCGCAGCGGCACGATCGGCTCGCTGACCCTGGTCTCGATGATCACCGCGATGATCAGGGCGAGCAGGCCGCCGCCGACGTAGGTCGCGGTCTCCACCGACCACCACTCGAACTGCTTGCCGGCCAGCGAGACCCACACCAGCAGCAGGCTCACGCCGCCGACCAGGAACAGCGCGCCGAACCAGTCGATCTTCACCGGCCGCTTGATGACCGGCAGCTTCAGCGTCCGGCCCAGCACGATGAACGCGATCACCGCGATCGGCACGGTCACCCAGAAGCACCAGCGCCAGCCCAGCCACGAGGTGTCCACGATCAGGCCGCCGACCAGCGGGCCGCTGACCGTGGCGACCGCGAAGGTGGCGCCGATGTAGCCGCTGTAGCGGCCCCGGTCGCGCGGCGAGACCATCGCCGCGATCACGACCTGGATCAGCGCCTGCAGGCCGCCCATGCCGATGCCCTGCAGGGCCCGGAAGCCGATGAGCGTCTCCATGGACTGCGCGAAACCGCCGAGCACCGAGCCGATCGTGAAGATCGTGATGGCCAGCTGGTAGAGCAGCTTCTTGCTGAACAGGTCGGAGAGCTTGCCCCAGATCGGGGTGGATGCGGTCGAGGTGAGCAGCATCGCCGTGACGACCCAGGTGTACTGGCCCTGGGTGCCGTCGAGGTCGGCGATGATCCGGGGCAGCGCGTTCGACACGATCGTCGAGCTGAGGATGGCGACCAACAGCGCCAGCATCAGGCCCGACATCGCCTCGAGGATCTGCCGATGCGTCATCGACGATCCCGCGGCGGGCTCGTCGCGCCCGTCCCGGCGGGCCGGCGCTGTGGCGTCCGGCGCCGTCTCCGTCGAGGTGGTCATCGAGTTCCTTCCTTGGTCACGGGGCCGGCGAGGCAGGCCCCGTCGTTGATCGTGTTGCGACGGATGTCGTCCATCGCTTCCCCCAGCAGTCCGGCGAGTTGGCGCACCTTGGCGTCGTCCCAGTGGGCCAGCGCCTCGCCGATCCATTCCGCCTTCCGGCGTTCCAGCTCTGCCACCGCGCGTTCCCCCTCGGCCGTGGCGCGCAGCAGCGCTACTCGCCGGTCGGCGGGGTCGGGGCGGCGGGTGATCAGGCCGGCTTGCTCCAGTTGGCCGACCTGGCGGCTCACCACGGACGCGTCGACGATCCGGTGGTGGGCGAGGTCGGAGGCCCGGCACTCACCGCGGAAGACGAGTTCGGTGAGCAGCCCGGCGGCGGCGTAGGGCACCTGTTCCGCCGCGAACTGCCCTCGCTGCATGGCCACCTGCTTGAGGCCGAGCATCGCTCGAAGCGGTCGGAGCAGCTCGGCGCAGGTCTCGAGTGTCGGTCCCATGAGCCCAATCCTTTAGTTGCTGCACGCAACTATAGACTCATTTAGTTGCACGACACAACTTGTCCCGCTGTGACGCCACCCACCGCTCTCGCGATCAGCGGAAAACGAAGGGCGCCCCCGGCCGGAAAGATCGGCCGGGGGCGCCCCTGATCTGGAAAAACGAGCTCACATCATGCCGTTGAGCTTCCCCAGCAGGCGAGCCAGCTCCTTGAGGTCCTGGGTGCTCCAGCTGGCGAACTGGCCGTGCAGGTGCTTGCGGCGCTCCTCGCGCACCTGGGCCAGCCGCTCGCGGCCCAGGTCGGAGAGCTGGATGCGGCGAGCCCGGCCGTCGTCCGGGTCCGGCACCCGCTCCAGCAGGTCCAGGTCCACCAGCGTGGCGATCTGCCTACTCACCGTGGACTTGTCCAGCCCGGTGCGATCCGCGACGTCCATGCCGCGCAGCGGCCCCGCGTCGTCGACCATCAGCAGCAGGCTGTACGAGGCCGGGTCCAGGTCGGGGTGCACGTGCGCGGCCACGGTGGTCGACAGATTCCGGGCGCGGCGGAACATCATCACCAGCTCGCGCTCGACGGATTCCGCCGCGGTGCGCCGGTCGACACCCTCCTCGCGCACCCCGCCGATAGGCCCGCGCGCCTCGTCCTCGATCACAGCTCTCCCGCCCGCACCGCCGACGATCGTGGCGGCACCACCCGTCGACCCGCTCCTCGCGAGGTCAACGCTAGTCCGTTTCGCCCCACTTTAAGTGCACGTCTCGAACACATTTCGCGTGGCAGCGCGGGCGGATCGCGGGGGCCGGGCTCAGCAGTCGCGGCTGCCCACCGGTTCGGGCCGGTGCCACGGCCGGGGCATGCCCTTGGACTCGAAGTAGTCGCCGCCCTTGCGCTTGACGTCGTCGGTGCCCCAGCTGCGCGTGCGCAGCACCGGCACCATCCGCGGGATGTGCTTGCGGCAGTGGATGTAGGCCTCCTCGACCTGCACCACCACCCAGCGCTCCGGCGTGCGGCCGCGGTCGAACTCGGCGGGCAGCGCCGGGTAGATCGAGCGCAGGTCGGCGTCCTCGACGATGCGGGCCTTGCCGTTGACGTGCAGGCCGATCAGGTCGGTGACGAAGTCCACCAGCAGGATCCCGACGTGCGGGTTCTCGCTGATGTTGCCCAGGCTGGCCAGCACGCCGTTGCCCCGGTACTCCGGGTAGCACAGGTGCCGGTCGTCCAGGACCTCCATGAAGCCGGGCGGCCCGGCGCGGAGGCTGGAGTCGCACTCGCCGCGCGAGTCGGAGGTGGCCACGAACGCCATCTCCATCCGCCCGATGAACTCCTTCATCTGCGGGTTCAGGTGGTCCAGCACCTGGTCGTCGTAGAACTTCCGGGCGCGCTTCTCGGTGCTGTAGGCGCGTTGCAGCAGGTGTTCGCCGGCAGAGCCGGGCAGCGGGACGGGCCGCTCCTCGACGAACGGGTCGCGCGGCGGCGCGGCCGCCGGTCCGTGGTGCTGGAGCGGGGTCACGACCTGCCAGGCATCGTTCGGGGTCGGCGGGTCGGACAGCTCCAGGTCGAGCAGCGCCGCATCGGCCGTTCCGGTCGGCGTCGGGTGATCGGGGGTCACGCGGGTCACCGTGTCACGCCACCCTCTTCCGTCACAACGGTGGATACTAGGTTCCCCCAACAGGTCGATGCACGATCTACAAGATGTAGTTGAAAAGCACTCAAAAGTGGCATCAAGGCAGACGTGTCGCTAGGCACGAGTTAGGGTCCTCCCTGTGTCGGGGGACGCTTGGAAGTAGTGGTGTGCCTGCCTTGGGTACGACCGCCAACGTGGAGAAACGCCCCGAACCATGACAGCGAACGCCGTACTGAGCCCCGGACCACCCCCGAACAACGAGCCGTCGAACTCCGGTGTGAGCAAGATGGTCCGTCTGATCCGCGAGAGCTTCGCCGTCGTCGAGCCGCACACCGACGAGGTGTCCAGGTTCTTCTACGGCATGCTCTTCAGCCTCTCGCCGGCCACCCGCGACCTGTTCGCGGTCAACATGGAAGTGCAGCGCAGCCGCCTGCTGCGGGCGCTCGTGCACGTCATCCAGATGGTCGACAAGCCCGACGAGCTGCTGCCGTTCCTGCACCAGCTCGGCCGCGACCACCGCAAGTTCGGCGTGGTCGCCGCCCACTACGAGGCGGTGGGCACCGCGCTGCTCGCCGCGATCAAGAAGTACGCCGGCGACGCCTGGACCGACAGCGTCGAGCGCGCCTGGGCCGAGGCGTACACCGTGATGGCCTCCGCGATGACGGAGGCGGCCGCCGCCGACGACGGCCCCGCCTGGTACACCGGCCAGATCGTCCACCACGAGCGGCTGAGCTGGGACGTCGCGGTGATGCGCGTCCAGTCCGACCACCCGGTGCCGTACCAGCCCGGGCAGTACGTGAGCGTCGAGGTGCCGCAGCGGCCCCGGCTGTGGCGCTACCTGACCCCGGCCAACGCGCCGAACGACGACGGGATCATGGAGTTCCACGTCCGGTCCGTGGAGGGCGGCTGGGTCAGCCGGGCGCTGGTCGGCCACGCCCGCCCCGGCGACCAGTGGCGGATCGGCTCACCGATGGGCCGGCTGACCGTGGACCGGGAGAACACCCCGGACGTGCTGATGATCGCCGGCGGCACCGGGCTGACCCCGATGCGCGCGATCATCGACGACCTCGCGCAGTACGGCGAGAACCCGCGCGTGCAGCTGTTCTACGGCGGCCGGACCCGCGAGGACCTCTACGACCTGGAGAACCTGCAGCGCATCGCGATGCACAACCCGTGGCTGACGATCACGCCGGTGCTGGAGGACGAGCCGGGCGTCTCGGGCGCCGAGCACGGCACGCTCGCCGAGGCGGTGACCCGCTACGGCGCGTGGAAGGACTGGGACGTCCTGGTCAGCGGCTCGCCGGGGATGATCCGGGCGACGGTCTCGAGCATGCTCGTCGCGGGAACCTCCCTCGACCACATCCGCTACGACCCATTCACCCTGGACTGACCGAACGACCCGGGGCGTGGCCGGCTTCGATGGCCGGACCCCACCCCGGGTCGTTCGATTTCAATGGAAGTTGCGGCCCTCCGGCGTGTCGGCCCCCGACACGCCGGAGACTGTGGGTAACTCCCGCAATTTCAATGGAAATCAGACCTTCGATTTCCATTGAAATTGCGGTGGAACCTGGAGCTCATCTGCGTTTGCGGTCTGGTTTCCAGACGACCAGCGCCGTCTCCTGGCGGATCGGGACCAGGTCCCGGCGGTAGGAGGCGTGCACCGCCGCCGCGGCTTGTTCCGCCGCGGCGTGCGCCGCCGCCACCTCCTCGGCCAGCTCCTGGACCTTCGCGCGGAGCGCGTCGACCTCGTTCTCGAGGTCGATGATCCGCTTGATGCCCGCCAGGTTCACGCCCTCCTCCTGGGAGAGGCGCTGCACCTCGCGGAGCAGAGCGATGTCGCGCAGTGAGTAGCGGCGGCCGCCCGCCGGGGTTCGCCCGGGCGAGACCAGGCCCAGCCGGTCGTAGCTGCGCAGGGTCTGCGCGTGCAGCCCGGACAGCTGTGCGGCCACCGAGATCACGAACATCGGCGTGTCCTCGTTGGCCCCCGGCGGGAATCCGAAGCCCGGATCGGTGGGGCGACCGGCCATGACTACCTCCCGAGCAGCTCGTTCAGGTCGCGGCGCGGATCGTGGTCGGCGGTCGCTTCCGCGTAGTCCGCCAGCGCCTCGGCCGCCTTCTCGTCCAACTTGGACGGAACCGCGACCTGCAGCGTCACCAGGAGATCCCCGCTGCTGCCGTCCTTCTTGCCCACGCCCTTGCCGCGCACCCGGAAGGTGCGGCCGCTGCCGGTCCCGGCCGGGACCTTCAGCGAAACCTTCCCGTCCAGGGTCGGCACGGTCAACGTAGTGCCCAGCGCCAGCTCGGGGAAGGTGACCGGCACCGTGATCGTCAGGTCATCACCGGAACGTCCGAACACCCGGTGCGAGTTGACGTGCACCACGACGTACAGATCGCCCGAGGCGGCGCCCTGCCGGCCGGGTTCGCCCTGGCCCGCCAGCCTGATCCGCTGCCCGTCGGACACCCCGGCCGGGATCCGCACCGTGAGCGTCCGGCTGCGGGTGCTGACGCCCTCGCCGCGGCAGTCCGGGCACGGGTCGTCGATCAGCTGGCCGCGACCCCGGCAGTCCGGGCACGGCTCGCTGAACGCGAACGCGCCCTGGTTCCGCGTCACCAGCCCGGTACCGGTGCAGGTGGCGCAGGCGCGCGGCCGGGTGCCCGGCTTGGCACCCGAACCGTGGCAGGTCGGGCAGCTCACCGGGCTGGACAGCCGCAGCGGAACCGTGGCCCCGCGCACCGCTTCGGCGAAGTCGATGCGCACCTCGGTCTCCACGTCGGCGCCGCGCCGCGGCCGGTGGGCCGTGCCGGCGCCGGAACGGCGGTTGCCGAACAGGCCGCCGAACAGGTCGCCGAGCCCGCTGCCACCGGCACCGCCACCGCCACCGGCGCCCCCGAAGAGGTCGCCGATGTCGAAGCCGCCGCCACCCGGGCCGCCGAAACCGCCGAAGCCGCCCTGGCCGCCGCCGAACGCGCCGCTGCCGAACAGCTTCCGGGCCTCGTCGTACTGCTTGCGCTTGTCCGTGTCGGAGAGCACGCCGTAGGCCTCGGAGACGGCCTTGAACTTGGCTTCGGCCTGGGCGTTCCCGGGGTTGGCGTCCGGGTGGTTCTCCCGGGCCAGCTTCCGGTACGCCTTCTTGATCTCGTCGGCCGAAGCCGTGGAGGAGACGCCCAGTTCGGCGTAGAAATCCTTCTCAAGCCATTCCCTGGCGCTCACCGGGCGCTCCTCCCTCCGTTCCCGATCAACCCTGCTCGGCTTGCTTCTCGTCGGCCGCCGGCTCGGCGGATCCGGCGGGCTCGGCGGCCGGCTCGTGATCGGTCACCGCGACCATCGCCGGGCGCAGCACCCGGTCGGCGAACCGGTAGCCGCGGCGCAGCACGGCCGTGACGGTCGGCCCGCTGACGTCCGGGGAGGTGCTGTGCTGCACCGCCTCGTGCACCGACGGGTCGAACTCGTCGCCTTCGGCGCCGAACGCCTCCAGCCCGGCCGAGTTCAACGCCGTGATCAGCTTGTCCGCCACGGCCTTGAAGGCGCCGTTGAGGTCGCCGTGGGCCTCCGCGCGCTCGAGGTCGTCGAGCACCGTCAGCAGGTCGCCGGCCACCGACGCCTTCGCGGCGGCGATCACCGATTCGCGGTCGCGTTCCACCCGCTTGCGGTAGTTCGCGTACTCCGCGGTGACCCGCTTGAGATCGGCGGTGAGCTCGTCGACCTGCTTCTGCAGCCCGGCCTGCTCGCCGGCCGCCTGCTCGCCCGCGGGCTGCTCGGCGGTCGGCTCCGCGGCCTCCTGCGCGGCGCCCTTGACGATCTCCTCGTCGAGGGTGCCGGAGATGCTCTCGGCCACCTGCGCCTCTTCTCCGTTCGGAGCAGGCGTCCGGCGCTGGCCGGTCACGGGGTCGATGCGCCGCCGATCCCGGACCACCACCGGCTCCTGCTCGCCTTCGTTGCGCGACATTTCCGGCCTGTCCGCGGTCACTTCTTCTTCTCGTCCTCGTCGTCGACGATCTCCGCGTCCACCACGTCGTCGTCCTTCGACGCACCGGCCCCGGCGGCACCGGCACCGGCAGCACCGGCGTCACCCGCACCGGCCGCGGCGTTGGCGCCGGCCTCGGCGTACAGCGCCTGGCCGAGGGCCTGCGACTCGGTGGCGAGCTTCTCCACCGCGGCGGAGATGGCGGGCACGTCGTCGCCCTTGAGCGCCTCGTTGACCTCGCCGATCGCGGCCTTCACCTTGTCCTTGACGTCGGCGGGCAGCTTCTCGTCGTTCTCCTTGAGGACCTTCTCGGTCTGGTAGACGAGCGTCTCGGCCTGGTTGCGGGCCTCGGCCTCCTCGCGACGCTTCTTGTCCTCGTCGGCGTGCGCCTCGGCGTCCTTGACCATCCGGTCGATGTCGTCCTTCGGCAGCGCGGAGCCGCCGGTGATCGTCATCGACTGCTCCTTGCCGGTGCCCAGGTCCTTGGCGGAGACGTGCACGATGCCGTTGGCGTCGATGTCGAAGGTGACCTCGATCTGCGGCATGCCGCGCGGCGCCGGCGGGAGACCGGTCAACTCGAACATGCCGAGCTTCTTGTTGTGCGCGGCGATCTCGCGCTCGCCCTGGAAGACCTGGATCTGCACCGACGGCTGGTTGTCGTCCGCGGTGGTGAAGGTCTCGGAGCGCTTGGTCGGGATCGTGGTGTTGCGCTCGATCAGCTTGGTCATAATGCCGCCCTTGGTCTCGATGCCCAGGGACAGCGGGGTGACGTCGAGCAGCAGGACGTCCTTGACCTCACCGCGCAGCACGCCGGCCTGCAGGGCGGCGCCGACGGCGACGACCTCGTCCGGGTTGACGCCCTTGTTCGGCTCGCGGCCGTTGGTCAGGTCCTTGACCAGGTCGCTGACCGCGGGCATCCGGGTGGAACCGCCGACCATCACCACGTGGTCGATGTCGTCCAGCTTCACGCCGGCGTCGCGGATGACCGCCTCGAACGGCTTGCGGCAGCGCTCCAGCAGGTCGGAGGTGATCCGCTGGAACTCGGCGCGGGACAGCGTCTCGTCCAGGAACAGCGGGTTCTTGTCCGCGTCGACCGTGATGTACGGCAGGTTGATGCCCGCGGTGGAGGAGCTGGACAGCTCGATCTTGGCCTTCTCGGCGGCTTCCTTGATCCGCTGCATGGCCATCCGGTCCTTGGTCAGGTCGATGCCCGACGAGGACTTGAACTTGTCGACCAGCCACTCGACGATCCGCTCGTCCCAGTCGTCACCACCGAGGTGGTTGTCACCACTGGTGGCGCGGACCTCGACGACGCCCTCGCCGATCTCCAGCAGCGAGACGTCGAAGGTGCCGCCACCGAGGTCGAAGACCAGGATGGTCTGTTCCTTCTCGCCCTTGTCCAGGCCGTAGGCCAGCGCCGCCGCGGTGGGCTCGTTGACGATGCGCAGCACGTTGAGGCCGGCGATCTGGCCGGCTTCCTTCGTGGCCTGCCGCTGGGCGTCCTCGAAGTAGGCCGGGACGGTGATCACCGCGTCGGTGACGTCCTCGCCCAGGTACGCCTCGGCGTCGCGCTTGAGCTTCATCAGCACGCGGGCGCTGATCTCCTGCGACGTGTAGGCCTTGTCGTCGATCTGGACCTTCCAGTCGGTGCCCATGTGCCGCTTGACCGACCGGATGGTGCGGTCCACGTTGGTGACCGCCTGGTTCTTCGCGGGCTGACCGGTGAGAATCTCGCCGTTCTTCGCGAAGGCCACGATGGACGGGGTGGTCCGCGAGCCCTCGGAGTTGGCGATCACCGTCGGTTCACCGCCCTCCAGGACGGAAACGACGGAGTTGGTCGTCCCCAGGTCGATGCCGACCGCTCGCGCCATGCTCAATTCCTCCCGACTTGAAACCTGTGCCCAAGCGCCATCCCCGGCCCTTGAGCCTTGCTCACTCAAGTTTTACCCACTGCGCATCATCACCGTCAATCCGGATTGAGCGCGGGTCACTCAAGCTTTCTGCCAGCAGAACGGCTGACCAGGGACGGGAGTTCCCGGGCGTGACATGGCCGACACCTCGTCGTGATCGAATCGGCCGGTACCGGGACATGAAAACGCCGACACGTCGCCTTGTCGACATGTCGGCGCCGGGGGAGGGGTCAGGCCGACCGGACGGTGATGCTCCCGCTGCCGGTCGACAGCGTCAGCCGCTTCGCGGCCGCCGGGTCCTGCACGACGCCCACGTCGACGCCGCCGGAGCCGGTCTCCGTGTCGACGCGGTAGTGGTCGTTGGGCACGGTCAGCTCGATGCCGCCGCTGCCGGTGGACGCCTCGACCGACTGCGGACCGGTCAGCCGCAGCTCGACGCTGCCGGATTCGGCCTTCGCGACGATGTCGGCACCGCGCAGGTCCTCCCCCATGATGCCGCCGCTGCCGCTCTCGACCGCGACCCGGCCGCCGATCCCCGCCAGCGTGATCTCGCCGGAGCCCGTGACCGCGTCGACCGAGCCGCCGACCTGGGTCGCCGACACCCCGCCGGAGCCGGTGCTCATCCTGACCTCACCGCTGACCTCGGCCAGCGTGATCTCGCCGGAACCGGTTTCCGCGTCGACCGGGCCGTTCACCCTGGCCACCGAAACCCCGCCGGAGCCGGTGCGCACGGCGACCGGGCCGCCGATGTCGCCGATCGTCATCTCGCCGGAATCGGTCTCCGCCTGCACCGACCGCATGCCGGCCACCTTCAGCCCGCCGGAGCCGAGGTTGCCCTGCACGGGCACCGAGACCGGCAGCGTGACCTGGTAGTCGACGGAGCAGTTCCAGCCGCAGTCGGTCGGCAGCACCAGCGCGCCGCCCTCGACGCGGTGCTCGATCTCGTCGGTGGTGTCGCTGCTACCCCAGAACGGGCCTTCCCAGCGGTGCACGCGCTGCACGATCTCGCCGCGGCTACCGGCCACGTGGCGCACCTCGACCTCTCCGCTGCCGCCTGCGAGCTCGACGCGTTCGATCCCGTCCAACGCGGTGGTGCGCTCCTGCACGGACGACTTCGGCCACCAGAACAGTGCCGCTCCCCCGATCAGCACCAGCGCCGCGCCGCCCACCGCGAGTCCCACCCGAGCCATCGTGATCCCCCTGAATCCGCTTGATCGCGCCCACGAAATTACGCACACCGCCCGGCCCACGCCTCAGGGACACCCCCGAAACACCCCGGAACTCTCCCGAAGACGACGTTCGCCGGCGGCCGCGCAACTTTCGGCTTCCGCCATTCGGCGGCGTTCCCCCGCCTGTGACGCGGCGCACTCGACGCAACCCCTTGCGCGCCAACGCGTCTCCTGATCGGGCGCAGCGAACGAAGCAAGGAGATGCACCAGTGTTCAAGAACTCTCGGGGTATTCGGGTCGGCATGTTCGTCGCGGGCGCTTTCGTCCTCGCCGCCACGACGGCCTGCAGCCCGCAGCAGTCCGCTCCGCAGCCGGGCACTCCGGACGCGATCGCATCGAGCTCCGCCGGGTCGGGCCAGGGCTCGGTCGAGCCGGACGGCAACTGGTCGCCCGTTGCCGCGAACACCCAGGGCTCCAGCGGATCGGCCGGCTCCAGCACTCGCCAGGACTGCGGTGTCGACGTCCTGAAGCTGACGATCGGCGAATCCGACGGCGCCGCCGGGCACATCTACGCGCCGCTCCAGTTCACCAACACCGGCCCGACCCCCTGCACGCTCTCCTCCGCGCCCGGCGTCTCCTACGTCGGCAGCGGCGGCCGTCAGATCGGCGAGCCCGCCAAGCGCGTGATCAAGGACCGGCCGGTCATCAGCCTGGCACCGGGCGAGACGGCGTCCGCGCCGTTCCTGTTCAGCCCGGTCGCGCACATGAACCCGGAGGACTGCGGCGCCGAGGCCGCCGAGGGCCTGCGGGTGTACCCGCCGAACAGCAAGGCTGCGATGTTCCTGCCGCTGCCCAACGCGATGGGCTGCACGACGTTCACCCAGGACGCCGACTACGCCAAGGTCGGCGTGGTCCAGGCGGGCCCGAACAACACCGTCATCGGCTAGAACCTGCTTTCCAGCCTCTTTCTGCGTGGCGGTGCGGGTAGCGGAACCTCAGACGCCTTCTCACTGTGGGATCCCCGACTTACGTATGAACCAATACGCGGCATCGGGGCTGTCCTCGCGAGAAGACGCCTGAGAACCCGCGGCGGTGCCGGTTGCGTGCGTGGGCCAAGCGGCTGCGCCGCTTCAAAGACAACAACCCGCCTACCGCACTCCACGGCTGCTATGGCGATCCAAAACGCTCACGAGCCTTCGGTGTCCGTCCACTTGGGACAATTCGGTCAGGCGCCGAAGACCTCGTCGTAGACGGCCTCGAAAGCGGCGAGGGATTTCGCGTCGAAGAGCACGAAGCGCACCTCGGCGACGTCGGTCTCGGCGTCGCGCACGGTGCGCAGGGCGATCCGCGCCGCTTCGTCGAGCGGGTACCGGTAGACGCCCGTGGAGATCGCCGGGAACGCGACCACCTCGGCGCCGAGTTCGTCGGCGACCCGCAGGGATTCCCGGAAGCAGGACGCCAGCAGCCCGGACCGGTCCGCCGCGGCGGTGTAGGTGGGCCCGACGGTGTGGATCACCCAGCGCGCCGGGAGCTCGCCGGCCGTGGTCGCGACCGCCTGCCCCGTCGGCAGCCCGTCCGGGTACCGGCTCGCGCGGATCAGGCGGCATTCCTGGAGGATCGCCGAGCCGCCGCGCCGGTGGATCGCGCCGTCCACGCCGCCCCCGCCGAGCAGCGACGAGTTCGCCGCGTTCACGACGGCGTCGACGTCCTGCTCGGTGATGTCGCCCCTGACCAGAGTGACCAGCATGCGAGGAGTGTGCGCCGACCCCTCGGACCCCGCTCACCGTGACCCCGATCAGTTCTGCCGCAACTTCAATGGAAATCGGACCTTCGATTTCAATGGAAATTGCGGCCCGCCGAACCGGGGAGGAGGTGTCGTGCCGATCGGGACCGCCCGCACCGGGGCGCTGATCTTCGGGCCGCTGCTGCTCGTCGGCGTCTCGGCATGCTCGGCTCAGCTGATCAGCCGCGCATCCCGCAGGTAGTCCACCGGCTGCAGGAGGAAGCGCACCGTCGGTTCGAGCTCCTCGGCGGTGGGCGGCTCGTCGGCGATGAGCGCCTGCATGAGCAGGCCGTCGATCCCGGCGAACAGCGCCCGGATCACCGGCTCGTCGCCGCCCGCGCCGCCGTTGAGGAAACCGGTGGCGACCTCGATCCAGCGGCGGGCCGCCGGGCGCAGCGCCGGGCGGCGGGCGGCGAGCAGGTAGAGCTCGTACTCGCCCAGGGTGCGTTCGCGGTGGTCGCGCACCATCGTCGCCAGCGCCTCGGCGATCACCCGCGGCCAGTCCGAGTTCTCCCGGACCTGCCCGCTCAGCCTGTCGATCTCGTTGATCAGGGTTTCGCAGCTCTCCAGCAGCGTGGCCACCAGCAGGTCGTCGATGCCCGCGAAGTAGTAGGCGATCGACGCGGGCGGCACCCCGGCCTCGCGGGCGATGTTGCGGTGGCTCACCGCGGCGACGCCGTCGCGGGCGACGACCCGCAGCGTCGCGTCGATGATCGCGCGGCGACGGCGCTCACCCTTGAGGCGGCGACCGTCGGTCTCCGCCTCGTCGGGGGTGCGCCGCGGCGACGTCAATGCGCGCCGCCCAGTTCGAGCGCCAGGACGCCGCCGATGATCAACGCGAGGCCGGCGACCTGCACCGCCGTGATGCCTTCGCCGAGGAACACCGCGCCGATGATCGCCACCAGCGCGACCCCGGCCCCGGCCCAGATCGCGTAGGCGACGCCGACCGGCAGGCCGAGCTTGAGCACGGCGCTGAGCGCGCTGAAGGCCACCAGGTAACCGACCACGACCAGGATCGACGGCACGGTCTTGCTGAAGCCCTCGGACAGCTTCAGCGACACCGTGGCGAGCACCTCGCTCAAGATCGCCACCGCCAGCAGCAGGTAGGCCACGCTTCCTCCCAGAAAAACTTGTACGAGTGCCCTACTTTTTCAGGATACGGATGGCCGATCACGCGTGCACGCGGTTTTCCTAGTGGTCCGAGTCGCCCTTGTGCTTCTTGCCGCCGCTGTCGCCGGAGATCATCGAGGCGACGTTGATCGCGGCCCAGATGCCCATCGGGATCATCGGCCAGAAGAACTTCAGCTCATCGGAGCTGATCGAGGTCACCGCCCAGATCGCGATGAGGATGAAGGAGACGCCCGCCCAGTCGCGCCATTCCTTGATCAGGTTGCGCTTCTGCCGCTCGCGCTCGACGACCTCCGGCGACGGCTTCGCGGGCACCGGCTCCGGCAAGTCGGCCACCAGCGGCTGCAACTGGCCGAGGGTCGTCGCCGCGTACGCCTTCTGCAGGCGGTCGTCGTACTCGGTGATGGTGAGGCGGCCTTCGTCCTGCGCCGCGCGCAACCGCTGCGCGATCGCCTCCCGATCAGCGTCCGATGCGCGCATCGCTTCGCCGCCCGACTCACCCATGCCGATCCCCCTGTTTCGACGCCACCCGCTGACTTGACCGAACAGATCGTTCGCCCGATCGAATACGTGGCGAAAATCGCACCACGGCCGCGATTCTGCCGCGATCGGCCGCGACGGTGCCCGGGGCGCGGTGAAATCGTGATGCGACGTCGCACACGTCTAACAGGAACAACTCCCGAAACGCCGGCAACGGCACCGCGCCCCCAGGGGACCGGTCGATGGCCTGCGGAACACGCAAGACCGAAACAACCTGTACGACTGCACAACTAGTTTTTCGTCCAGTGGTCTCGCAGAATCACCGTCTGTTCCCGACATGAGCGGCGGCCGTATAGTTACCGATGAGTAACACGGCGTACGCTGCTCACACCACCGCCCCCGGAGGAAAGGCACCCGAACCAATGGGCGCTGTACAGATCACGCTCGGCGGGATCGCTGTCGTGCTCGGCATCGTCGCTTGGGGCATGTTCGCCGCGACGATCGCCAAGTTCGTGCGCATCATCCGCCTCGGGCAGCCGGACGGTACCCGAAACGGCCCGGTCCTGGCCCGCCTGGCCACCATGGTCAAGGAGTTCGCCGCCCACACGCGGATGAACAAGTTCCGCAACGTCGGGATCTGGCACTGGCTGGTCATGTGGGGCTTCCTGATCGGCTCCCTGGCGCTGTTCGAGGCCTACGGCGAGGTCTTCGTACCGACCTGGGGCTGGCCGATCCTGGACGACCTCGCGATCTTCCACCTCCTGATGGAGATCCTCGGCGTCGGCACCGTGGTCGGCATCCTGGTGCTGATCGTGATCCGCCAGCGCAACCACCCGCGCCGCGCGGGCCGGGTCTCCCGCTTCCAGGGCTCGAACTTCGCCTGGGCCTACTTCATCGAGGCCGTGGTCCTGATCGAGGGCGTGGGCATCCTCGGCGTCCGCGCCGCGAAGTCCGCGCTGGGCGTGCACGAGATGCCGCTGTGGGCGGAGTTCGTCTCCGGCCCGATCGGCGCCCTGCTGCCCGCCAGCCCGAACCTCGTCTCGTTCTTCGCCTTCATCAAGCTGATGAGCGCCACGATCTGGCTGATCGTGATCTCCAGGACCATGACGATGGGCATCGCCTGGCACCGGTTCAGCGCGTTCTTCAACATCTACTTCAAGCGCGAGGCCGACGGTGGTGTGGCGCTGGGCGCGGTGAAGCCGATGATGTCCGGCGGTAAGCCGCTGGACTTCGAGGAGGCCGATCCGGACACCGATGTGTTCGGTGCGGGCAAGATCGAGGACTTCTCGTGGAAGGGCTGGCTGGACTTCACCACGTGCACGGAGTGCGGTCGGTGCCAGTCGCAGTGCCCGGCGTGGAACACCGGGAAGCCGTTGTCGCCGAAGCTGCTGATCACCTCGCTGCGGGATCACGCGTATGCGAAGGCGCCGTACCTGCTGGCCGGCGGCCGCAAGGACATGGCCGGCGACGAGGTCGGCATCACCGGCGACGACGCCGAGGCCAAGCTGGCGGGCATCAACGTGCTCGCGCTGGCCGAGGCGGAGCGCCCGCTGATCGGCGGCCCCGAGGAAATGGGCGTCATCGACCCGGACGTGCTGTGGTCGTGCACGTCGTGCGGGGCGTGCGTGGAGCAGTGCCCGGTGGACATCGAGCACGTGGACCACATCGTGGACATGCGCCGCTACCAGGTGATGATCGAGTCGAACTTCCCGACCGAGCTGGGCGGGATGTTCAAGAACCTGGAGAACAAGGGCAACCCGTGGGGCCAGAACGCCAAGGACCGGTTGGCGTGGACCGAGGGCCTGGACTTCGAGGTGCCGGTGTTCGACGGCGAGCTCGCCGACGACGTGGAGTACCTGTTCTGGGTCGGGTGCGCGGGGGCGTTCGAGGACCGGGCGAAGAAGACCACGCGGGCGGTGGCGGAGCTGCTGCACCTGGCCGGGGTGTCCTACACGGTGCTGGGGCCGGAGGAGTCCTGCACCGGTGACCCGGCCCGTCGGGCGGGCAACGAGTTCATCTTCCAGATGCTGGCGCAGCAGAACGTCGAGGTCCTCAACGGCGTGTTCGAGGGCCGCGAACGCGGCAAGCGGAAGATCGTCGCCACCTGTGCGCACTGCTTCAACTCCCTGGCGAACGAGTACTCGGAGCTGGGCGGGGACTTCGAGGTGGTGCACCACACCCAGCTGCTGAACCGGTTGGTGCGGGAGAAGCGGCTGGTGCCGGTCGCGCCGGTCGCCGAGGACGTCACCTACCACGACCCCTGCTACCTGGGCCGGCACAACAAGGTCTACACGCCGCCGCGTGACCTGGTCGGGGCGTCGGGGGCGACGTTCCGGGAGATGCCGCGGCACGCGGACCGCTCGATGTGCTGCGGCGCGGGCGGGGCCCGGATGTGGATGGAAGAACGCATCGGCAAGCGCATCAACGTCGAACGCGTCGACGAAGCACTCGGGACCGCGCCGACGAAGATCGCCACCGGCTGCCCGTTCTGCAAGGTGATGCTCTCCGACGGCCTCACCGCCCGCCAGAGCGAGAAGGTCGCCTCCGAGTCCGTCGAGGTCGTCGACGTCGCCCAGCTGCTGCTGTCCGCCGTCAAACGCGGCGAAACGTCCACATCGGACACGGCAGACACGGCGCCCACCGGTAGCTGAGTTCTCCAAGACGAAGGGCACTTTCCGCCGATTCGGCCGGCGGAAGGTGCCCTTCGTTCTTGCCGGCTCGGCATCGAGAAGCGAGTGATGCCAACCACTTTCGAACACGAGCCGACTGCGCCGCCGTCGCGCTGTTTAAACTCCCCGGAGCAATGCGCCACTTGGCCTAATCGGAGGGACATGGACGGCAACATCCTCGATCCGGACGGCGCACGCGAGCGCCTGGCCGCCTGGAAGGGCCGGATCGACAAGCTGGCCGCGGACACCCAGACGATGAGTGACCGGCTGCAGCAGGTCCGCGCGACCGCGAGCGACCCGAACGGGCTGGCGGAGGTCACGGTCGACTCGACCGGCGCGCTCGTGGGCCTGCAGCTGACCAGCCGGATCCAGCGGGTGGCGCCGGACGCCGTCGCGCAGGCGATCATGGCCACGCTCGGCGACGCGAAGAACAAGCTCGCCGACCAGTCCCAGGAGATCATCGCGGACACGGTGGGCACCGAATCGCCCGCGGCGCGGGCGATCGCGGACAGCGTGGAACGGCACCTGCGCACCGGTCCGGCTCCGGAATCCGCCGCCCCCGACGCCGAGGACTACGACGAGGGCTACGAGATCAACACCCACCGCGAGCGGTGGTGAGCATGGGCGACGGGTACAACGTCAACATCGAGCAGCTGCGCTCGCACGCGGCCAACGTGGACGCGATCAAGGACCGGTTCGCCGCGGTGAAGTCCGCCAGCACGAACATCGCGCAGGACGACCAGGCGTACGGGCTGCTGTGCGGCTGGATCTCCGGCGTCCTCGAGGGCCGGCACACCAAGCAGGACGAGCTGATCGCGTACGTGGAGGAGAACCTCTCGCTGCTCTCCGAGGAGCTGCGCGCCAGCGGCGCCGACTACCAAGCCCTCGACGAGGAGCACGCCGGCCTGATCCGTTCGAGCGGCGGGGAAATGCCATGACCGACAAGTCACTGGTCAGCCCGGCCGGGTCGTCCCGCGAGGCGTGGACGGGCGCCGGGCTCGCGGACAGCATCGACGGCCTGGCGGACGCGATCAAGTCCGAGGGCTGGGTCGACGACGCGCTGGCCGGAGCGGGCCTGGCGGTCGAGGTCGCGGCGAGCGCGCTGGACCCGATCAGCGCGCTGCTGTCCAACGGCCTGGGCTGGGCCATGGAGTACTTCGAGCCGCTGCGGGAGATGCTCGACGAGCTGACCGGCGCGCCGGACGTGGTCCAGTCCCACGCCAAGACCTGGAACAACATGGCCACCGAGCTGGGCGTCATGGCCACCGATCTCGAAGCGCACCTCAAGGACGACCTGCCCGACTGGACCGGCGCGGCCTCGGACGCCTACCGCGGCATGATGGCCAACAACGTCGAGGCCATCGGGGGCCTGGCCGCGATCTCGGCGGCGATGGCGGCGGCCACCGAAGGCGCGGGCGGCCTGGTGGAGCAGACCCGTGAGATCGTCCGCGACCTGATCGCCGACCTGGTGGCCAGGGTGATCGTGTGGGCGGTGGAGGCCGTCTTCGTGGTGACGATCCCGGTCGTCGCCGCGCAGATCGCCGCAGCGGTGGTCAAGTGGGCCGCGCGGATCCTCATCTACACCACGGCGCTGATCACCAGCCTCACCAATCTCACCAAGCTCCTCGACGAGTAGGCGTCCATGGCGAAACCCAAGAATCCGCACGGGGACGGCGGAGACGGTGGCACCACCGGAAAACCCCCGCAGAAACACGGCAACATCGACGCGGGCAAGGGCATCTCCAGCGCGCAGCAAGCCACCGCCCAAGCCGCGCAGAACGGCCGCCCGGGCGGCTCCGGCGGCAAGCAGCCGGGCAACCCCACCAGCCCGACACCGCCGACGAAGCCGGGCCCGCCGCCCAAGCCGACCGCCCCGCCCAAAGCGGACGACATCCACCACAGCGAGGCCTCGGAAGCGCACATCGTCGGGGGCGACGGCGGCCGGCAGGGCGGCCACATCGCGGGCACCGGGCTCTCGAAGAAGACCGAGTTCCCCCAGAGTTGGGACGGGCCGAAGATCCTCGACGCGGCGCACCAGGTCACACAGCAGGGGCCACCGGCGAAGGGCCCGTACCTGACCAAGGACGTCGACGGCAACAAGGTGTGGGCCTACGACTACACCGGAACGGTCGACGGCGTCACCGTCAAGACGACGGTGCTCGCCGACGGCGAGATCCGCACCGCGTACCCGCCGAACAGCGCCGACCCGGGCGTGATCACCAACCCGCCCGCGCCGAACCCGCAACCGAAGGGCGTGCCGGTGAGCGACCCGCCTCGTTACAGTCACCCCGACGTCGGCGGTGACGGCAGCTGGACGTGGGAAGGCCCGAAGGGCAACAAGATAGTCAGAGTCGTCCAGGACGCCCAGGGCAACGTGACCAGAACCGAACTCGGCGACTACAAGAAGAAGTGAGCGCCATGGATGTGAAGACCTACGCAACGGTCACCGACGTGTGCGCGCGGCTCGCGGGCCGGCTGTCCGACGACACCCTGGGAGCCGTGCGCGTCGACTACTCGGCGGGCGAGCTGGACCTGGCCGAATCGGCGCTCCTGCTCAACCTGGCATACGAGGGCGTCGGCATCACCCGCGAGGAGCAGGACCTGATCCGCTCCACCCTGGACGACCCGACCAACCCGGACCTGGACGACGTGCCGGTCATCGACGCGGTGCCGCCGCTGCAGTACCGCTTCAGCCCGGCCGGCCCCGCGGACGCACCCGACCCGAGCCGAGCGGACATCGTCCTGTCGACGGACGCCCCGCGCCACGGCGGCCACCGCCTGCGCCGCGCCTGGCGCGAGCCGCTCGCGGGAGCCCAGGACGCCGCGACGTGGGTGTACGTGCTGCAGGTGGCCGAAGGCACGGACGAGCTCAGCGCGTACGCGGGCCTGTCCTCGCGGCTGTGGGTGGCGCTGAAGGAGAAGTGGCCGCTGGAGGTGGTGGTGGAGGGCAAGCAGCTGCCGCGGTACCAGGCGGCAGCCCTGACCGCCGCCCACCAGATCTGGCCCGCCTGAGCCGCACAGCTCGCGGTCCCGTGAGTGTTCTGGGGTGCTATAGCGCCCCAGAACACTCACGGCCCGGCGGGGCCGCGCCGGTTGCGGCATGGCCAGGCCCCGGCCCCGGGTGAACCCGCGTCTGACGGTGAGCGAACGGACCGTTCGCCTCGCTAGGTGGAGTCAACGGACCGTTCGCTCCGCCGCACTCCGTCCGCTGAGCAGCGCACGCCGTGCCGGATCGCGTGACCGGCGTGGATCCCATAGGCGAAGTCGCGCATGAACCGCCCCAGCCGCCGAACCACTCCTCGCATCGCAAGCTCCTCTACACTGGTCTGTGAAGTTCGATCCGAACCGTAAGGTACACAGACCTGTGAACACAAGGGGGTCGGCCGATGTCCGCGACCGCAGGCGATGAGGTGCGCCTGACGCCGGGCGCCAAGCGCATCCTCGACGTCGCAGCCGAGCTGTTCTACTCGCGAGGCATCAACGCCGTCGGCGTCGACACCATCGCCGCCGAATCCGGTGTCACCAAGCGGACCCTCTACGACCGCTTCGGGTCGAAGGACGGCCTGCTCGTGACCTACCTGAAGACGCGCGACCGGCGCTGGCGCGAGCTCGTCGAAGCCCGCCGGGACGCCGAGGCCGACCCGGTCCGGCGCGCGCTGGTGCCGTTCGACGTGCTCCCCGAATGGCTCCCGCAGAGCAGCCGGGGGTGCAGCTTCGTCAACGCCTTCGCCGAACTCCCCGAGCCCGACCACCCGGGGCGGCAGCTGATCGTCGCCGAGAAGCAGTGGCTCCGAGACCTGTTCCGCGACCTGCTCGCCGAGGCCGGCGCCAGGAACCCGGAGGAGCTCGCCGTGCAGCTGCTGAGCCTGCACGAGGGCGCCATCGTGAGCTACTCGATCGCCGGCGAATCCTCAGCCGCACCGATCACCCGCACCGCCGCCGAAGCACTCGTGCGGCAGGCCCTCGCCTGACGCCGAGGAGAAGCCCGGTCAGCACGGGGCCGTGAGTCTTTTGAGTTGCCATAGCAGCCCAAAAGACTCACGGCCCCGTGCACAACCTCAGCGATCGGCGATCCGGGCCAGGAACGCCGCCCACGACGAAGCCGGAAAAGCACCGGCCGTCGGGATCCTTCGAGTCCCGCACCGCAACGGCAGGCCCCGCAAACGCGACTTCGATGCAGTTGTTTCCGGTACTGCTCCCACTTCGGCGCCCTCTTCGACCTCGCCCTGCGCTGGCCGTGAGGAACGGCGATTTCGCGCGAAATCGCCGTTCGCGACGCCTGGCGTATGGCGATTTCGCGCGAAATCGACCCCCACGCGTCAGCCGCGCAGCGACGCGAAGAACTCCTGGACGTCGCGGACGTACAGGTCCGGCTGCTCCATCGCCGGGAACGTTCCGCCGCGGTCGTACTCCGTCCAGCGCACGATGTTGTTGATGCGCTCCGCGAACGGGCGGACCGGCGCGAGGATGTCCTTCGGGAACACCGCGACGCCGTGCGGCACGGTGCCGTTCTGCAGCTCCGCGATGACGCCTTCCTCCTCCGCCTTCGAGGAGTTGTCCGGAGTATCCACAAAGGACCGAGCTGCCGAACCCGCCGTGTTGGTGAGCCAGTACAGCATCACCGTCGTCAGGATGCGGTCGCGGTCGATGGCGTCCTCCGGGGTGTCCGCGCAGTCGGTCCACTCCTTGAGCACTCCGACGATCCAGCCCAGCAGCCCGACCGGCGAGTCCGCCAGCGAGTACGCCAGCGCCTGCGGCTTCGTCGACTGGATCAGCTTGTAGCCGTACAGCTCGTCGGTGTAGCGCTGCCACGCGCCCATCCGCGCGTGATCGGCCTCGGTGAGCCCGGCCATCTCCGCCGGATCGCCGCCCGGGAACGTGATCATCCCGTTGGTGTGCAGGCCGATCACGTTGTCCGGCGCGAGGATCGCCAGCTCGCGGGAGATCCACGTGCCCCAATCGCCGCCCTGCAGGCCGTACCGCTCGTAGCCGAGCCGGCTCATCAGCCCGGCCCAGGCCCGCGCGATCCGGGTGGCGCCCCAGCCGACCGAGCGCGTCGGCCCGGACAGGCCGTATCCCGGCAGCGACGGGATGACCAGGTGGAACGACTCGCCGAGCGGCCCGATGACGTCCAGGTACTCGGCGATCGAACTGGGCCAGCCGTGCGTGATCAGCAGCGGCAACGCGTCCGGCCGGGACGACCGGACGTGCAGGAAGTGGATGTTCTCGCCGTCGATTTCGGTGGTGTACTGCGGGAATTCGTTCAGCCGCGCCTCCTGCGCCCGCCAGTCGTAGCCGCTGCGCCAGTACTCCGCCAACTCCCGCAGGTAACCCAGCGGCGGGCCGTAGCTCCAGCCCGGCCCGGGCACCTCGTCGGCCCAGCGGACGCGGGCCAGCCGCCCCTGGAGGTCGTCCAGATCGTGCTGCGGGATGTCGAGGCGGAACCGGGTGATGTCGCGAGAGGCCATGCACGCTCCTTCGTACGTTGTACGGTACTAGATACGCGCAACGCCCCGGCTTTGTTCCCGAACCCGCGGAAAAAGTTTCGAGGGGCGCCCCCACCGGGGACGCCCCTCGAACATCGGACCAGGTCAGCTGCCCATTTCCTCCAACGAGCGCCCCTTGGTCTCCTTCAGGTACTTCACCACGAACACCACCGAGATCAGCGCGAACGCGGCGTAGATGAAGTAGGTGACCGGCAGGTTCCAGTCCCGCATGCTCGGGAAGCTCACCGTCACCAGCCAGTTCGCGATCCAGTTCGTCGCGGTGCCGACCGCCAGCGCGGCGGCCCGGATGCGCGCCGGGAACATCTCGCCCAGCAGCACCCACATCACCACGCCCCAGGAGGCGGCGAAGAACAGCACGAAAGCGCTCGCCGACACCAGCGCCACGGCGCCCCACTGGAACGGCAGGTGCGCCTCGTCGCCGACGACCTCGGCGAAGCTGAACGCCCACCCGGTCACGGCCAGCGACACGGCCATCCCGAGCGAACCGATCACCAGCAGCGGCTTGCGGCCGATCTTGTCGACCAGCGCGATCGCGACGAACGTGCCGACGATGTTCACGATCGACGTGAACAGGCTCAGCAGCAGGGAACTGCTCTCGTCGATGCCCACCGAGTGCCACAGCGACGACGAGTAGTAGAAGATGATGTTGATCCCGACGAACTGCTGCAACGCCGCGATGGCCATCCCGACCCACACGATCGGCAGCACCCCGAACCGGCCCCGCAGATCGCTCAGCCGCGGCTTGCGCTCGCCGCCCAGCGCCGCCTTGATCTCGGCGACCTTCGCGTCCGGATCACCGGAGTCGACCTGCGCCAGGACCTCCCGCGCCCGGTCGACCTTCCCGACCGCGACCAGGTACCGCGGCGACTCGGGAATCGTCGAAGCCACCACCAGGTAGATCACCGCGGGGATCGCGGCCACCCCGAGCATCCACTGCCAGGCCTGCAACGGCCCGAGCATCCCGGAAGCACTGCCGCCGGCGGCCTGCGCCAGGGCGTAGTTGACCAGCTGCGAAACGGCGATCCCCAGCACGATCGCCAACTGCTGCAAGGACCCCAATCGCCCGCGGTACGCGGCGGGCGCGACCTCGGCGATGTAGGCGGGCGCGATCACCGACGCGATGCCGATGGCGACGCCGCCGACGACCCGCCAGACGGCGAGGTCCCAGATCGCGAAGGGCACGGCCGAAGCGACGGCGCTGATGATGAACAGGACCGCGGCCAGCTGCATGACCCGGATCCGGCCGACCCGGTCGGCCAACCCGCCTGCGATCCCGGCGCCCACCGCGGAACCCAGCAGCGCCGAGGAAACGGTCAGGCCGGTCAACGCGGAACCGACGTTGAAGTGCCGTTGGATGGCGTCCACGCCGCCGTTGATCACCGAGGTGTCGTAGCCGAAGAGGAACCCGCCGAGAGCCGCGGCCCCGGCGATCATCACGACGTGCCCGAGGGTCTCGTTGGCAGTGCCCGAGGCGCGCGACTGCAATGCGGACATCGAGTACTCCTGCTGCCCGCTCGCCGACCCCGCCCCGTTGCGGGATCGTTCCAGAACGCCGGGCGAGGGGGATCGTAAATTCTGAATCCCCATCTTGCTTACTCGATTCAGGATGAACTAACTCACAGTCACCACAAGCCGGGACAACGCGGCACAAAACAGGCAATACCTGGAAAACGCCACCCCGCGCGTGTTGATATCACTACCTACCGTGATCATCTGCTCAGTCAGGAGCCCAGACATGGACGCGCCGGAGAAGGCGCTGGTGGTCATCGACATGGTGCCGTTCTTCGTGACCGGCAACCCCTACTGCCGAGGCATCGTGCCGAACATCGGCCGCCTGGCGCGAACCCTCCGGAAGACCGGCGGCGACCGAGCCGACGCAGACGACCCAGGAGTCCTACGGCCCGGAAGCGGCCGAGGTGGTGGCGATGCTCAGCGACGGGTGTCGGTGCGCCGGAAGTTGAGGTACGCCCGCGACGGCGTCGGCCCACGCTGCCCCTGGTAGCGCGACCCGGCTTCCTTCGAGCCGTACGGGAAGTCCGCGGGGCTCGACAACCGGAACAGGCACAGCTGGCCGATCTTCATCCCCGGCCACAACGTGATCGGCAGATTGGCCACGTTGGACAGTTCGAGGGTGATGTGACCGGTGAACCCGGGATCGATGAACCCGGCGGTGGAGTGCGTCAGCAACCCCAGCCGGCCCAACGAAGACTTGCCCTCCAGTCGGCCGGCCAGATCATCGGGCAACCGCACCGACTCGAAGGTCGAGCCGAGCACGAACTCGCCCGGGTGCAGCACGAACGGATCGTCGTCGGGCGTCTCCACCAGCGACGTCAGCTCGTCCTGCTGCTTCGACGGATCGATGTGGGTGTACCGGGTGTTGTCGAAGACCCGGAAGAAACGATCCAGCCGGACGTCGATGCTCGACGGCTGGATCATGGCGGCTTCGAACGGATCAAGTTCGAGGCGGCCGTCATCGAGCTCTTTGCGCAGGTCCCGGTCACTCAGCAACACGCCCCCAGCGTATCGGCAACCCGGTGATGATCTTCGTGCCCCACCGTGTTAGGCTGACAGCGCTCTTCAGAAGAAGAGTTCAGGCGGATGTAGTTCAATGGTAGAACATCAGCTTCCCAAGCTGAGAACGCGGGTTCGATTCCCGTCATCCGCTCAGAGCTGGGAGCCCTGTGTTCGCGGAATGCGCGGACCGGGGCTCTTCGCCTTTGCATGGGGGGCCGAGCCCCCCAAACCCCCCACGGTGCGGTGGTCGCCCTTCGCCGGCTCCTTGCGAGCGGAGCGTTCCCGGCCTGCTCAGTGACCAGCCTTTTCGTTGCCCGCCGAATCGGCGGCTGGGTGGATTCACGGAGCGTTTCCGGCCTGCTCAGTGACCAGCCTTTTCGTTGCCCGTGGATTCTTCGAAGTCCGTGGGCCGGTTCAGTCCATGAGGTCAGCTGCCTCGAGGAATCCGAAGATCGCCGCGAGGCCGAAGATCACCAACAGTCCGATCCCGACCGGCCCGCAACCCGCGGCTTTCCCTATCCGAGCCAGCGCCACGCCGCCCACGACGATGATGAGCAGGAACAGCATTCCGGCCACGGTTCACCCTTTCCCGAACGGCAGCAGCCAGCCGATCACGACGATCGCGCAGAACGCAGCGACGATGCCCGCCGTCGGGTTTTGCCACCCGAGGACGAGCGCGGTGACGATGGCTCCAACGATGATCAGGGACCGGACGGTGGACGCGGTCCTGCGCCTGCGCTGCGTGGCTGCTTCAGCCGCCATCCGCGCCCGCATGTAGGCCATGTACTCGGCGTCGAACGAGGCCTCTTCGTCGGTCTTCGGCGATTTCCAGTTGATCGTGTAGTCGCCGCTAACACGACCGATCTGCGACACCGGCCCGTCGAAGGTTCCCCCAGAAATCTCGTTCTCGACGCTCTCGTCTTCGTCGCGCGCGCCTCCCATGTTCCGATGTTAGGCGGGCCGGCCGTCGCACGAATCCGCTCAACAGCGCAACTTTGCGCAGGCGAGCGAGCCCAGACCGGACAGTGGTGCGCGGGTCATGGCGGCCGTTCGCGCGCCGACCACCACCCGGCCGCCGGCTGAGGCGGATGCGGCGCTGGTGGCCTGCCGATCCTCAAGGCCTCGCTTCCAAGGCGTCAGCCCTCTTCCGCAGCTCGGCGGCAACGTCGTCCCAGTCCGGGCCATGCAGGTGGAGACTGTCCGCCGCCTCCCGCATCAGCAGTGGCTCGTCAGGCCGCTGGAGCAGAACGAGCCGGTATGCCAGGTTGCGAATCCACACGGGGAGGTACCCATCGACCAAATGAGGAGACAACTCCCGCAACATCGCCAAGATCGATTCGGCGTCAGCAAAGGTCAGTTCCTCAACGAAGTACTGCTCGCGATGGTCAAGATCGCACTCGGGCACGGACCGGTACTCGTCGCCGTAGAGGCAACGGGCATGCTCGGCCAGGGTCCTGTGCACACACCGGAGCCTACGGGGCTCGCGCGGAGTGCGACGAAGTTGATCCGCTTCTCTAGGGAATCGAGTACGGGAAGGCTGCATCCTCGACGTCGTTCTGTGGGCTCGGCGGGTTGCCCGGGACGCCGGGGTGGCCCGGTCAGAGGAGGCGGGTGCCGTTCGGGACCTGGTGGTCGAAGCCCGCTAGGACCACGCTGTTCTGGTCGTCGTGGGCTCCCGTTACCAGTACTTCGGACTTGACTCCCGCGATTCGCTTCGGCTCGAAGTTGCACACGCACAACACCTGTCGGCCGATCAGGGCTTCCGGTTCGTAGTGGTCCGTGATCTGCGCGCTCGACGTCTTCAGCCCCATCTCGCCGAGGTCGACGGTCAGCACGTATGCCGGTTTGCGCGCCTTCTCGTTCGGCTTCGCCTGCACGATCGTGCCCACGCGCAGTTCTACCTTCTCGAAGTCCGCCCACTCGATCAGCGACATCCTGCACCCTCCTGTTTGGACGGAGGGCAGCGTACTCCGGTCGTTCGGCACGACCGGAGTACGTACGTCGATAGCGGCGGCGAACCCGAGTACGTCGGGATCCGGCTGGATCGGTGGCAGACCGAGGACTTCGGCTAGCGGCTCAGAAGTCGAAGACGACGCCGGTCTCTACCGTCAGGACGCAGCTGTTCGGGTAGGTCTCGGTGAAGGTCACCGTCCGCCCGCGCCAGTTCCCTTCCAGCTTCGCCGTCACCGGCTGGTACTGGAGGGTGCAGGCCATCGCCGGCTTCGCCGTCATCAGGCGGAAATCCGCCCCGACCACGTCCAGGTCGCTGCACGCCTTCGCCGCGTTCTTGTGCATGCCGCCCGCCGGGTGGCACGTCAGGACCGTGTTGCCGAGCGCCGCTCCGCGGCCGTTGTCCAGCGAAAGCCGGACCGTGCTGGGGGTTTCGCCCTGTGCCGGGGCCACCGTCGCGACCGTCGCCATCGTTCCGGCGGTCAGGGCAGTGGCGAGCAGGACGCGACGGGTGAGTTTCGCCAACAACTTCCGCAACCTTTCGATCAGAACTGTGCGCGAACGCGCTGGGCATCGGGGAGTGCAGGCCGAGGTGCGCCTACCCGATAAGATCCGGGAACGCTTCCGGATGAACGTCCGCCGCAGCGGATGCGGAGAACATTACTGGACTACTTGGCGTAATAATCATTAGACCAATAGAGTTAATGATCGAAATTGTTCTCGTAATGCTCTGCTCGGGAGGTCTGCAATGGGTGTCGGGCACCGCGAGCGGTTGGGCGCCGAGTGGCAGGAGCACCGGCCTTCCGTCTTCGGCGTGGCCTACCGGCTGCTCGGCAGCGTCGCCGATGCCGAGGACGTCGTGCAGGACGTGTGGCTGCGGGCCGCGCGGGCGGATCTGGACGAGGTCGACGACCTGCGGGCCTGGCTGGTCACCGTCGCCGCTCGGCGGTCCTACGACATCCTCAAATCCGCTCGGGTGCAGCGGGAGAGCTACTTCGGGCCGTGGTTGCCGGAACCCCTGCTGACCGGGCCGGATGCCGCCGAGCCGGTGCTCGTCGACGAGTCGGTCGGCTCCGCGATGCTGCTGATCATGGAGGAGCTGAGCCCGCCGGAGCGGGTGGCCCTCGTGCTGCACGACGTGTTCGGGCTGGAGTTCGCGCGGATCGCCGAGGTGCTGGGCGGCTCGGTGCCCGCCGCCCGGAAGCTGGCCTCGCGGGCGCGGCACCGGGTCGCCGAGGCGCGGGGCAGCGCGCCGGACGTGCCGCGCGCCGAGCTGGATCGCCTGGTCATCGCGTTCCGCGCCGCCTACGAGACCGGGGACCTCGCCGCGCTTGTAGAGCTGATGCATCCCGATGCCGTCTACCTCACCGACGGCGGCGGGCAGGTCAGCGCGGCCCGCGTGCCCATCCTCGGCGGGCAGCGCATCGCCGAGGTCCTGGTCCGGGTGGGTCGCCGGTGGCGGGCCGATCGCATCGACATCGTCGAGATCGGCGGCGAGCCGGCACTGGTGTCCCACCGCGACGGCGGGATCCTGTCCGTCGACACGTTCGGGTTCGCCGATGGCCGGATCGTCGCCTACCGGCGGGTGCTCAACCCGCGGAAACTCGCCCACCTCAAGGCGGTCACATCCGGATAGGCCCGCTCGTCTCCCTGGTGGCAGCTGAGAACCACAGGGAGACAACGATGGCACGTCTGAACCTCGGCGAAGCGGCACCGGAGCCCTACAAGGGCTTCAAGGACGCCGATGCCGCGATCCGCAAGGGTCCGCTGGACGACAAGGTGCGGGAGCTGGTCAAGATCCGGGTCTCGCAGATCAACGGCTGCGTCTTCTGCGTCGACATGCACGGCCGGGAGGCGCGCCGGATCGGCGAGACCGAGGACCGGCTCCTCCAACTGGCCGTGTGGCAGGAGTCGGAGCTCTACGACGAGCGGGAGCGCGCCGCGCTGGGCTACGCCGAGGCGGCCACCCGCCGCGAGCACATCGGCGACGACCAGTGGGAGGCGCTGCGCAAGGCGTTCCCGGACGAGGCCGAGCTCGGTCACCTGGTCGCCCAGGTCGCGCTGATCAACGCGCTGAACCTCATCGGTGTCCCGCTGCAGATGAAGCCGCCGCGCCGCTGAGGCCGCAGGAGCCCGTGTGCACTTTCTGCTGCTGTAGAGGCTGTTTTGGATGTCGTGGTGTTGAGGTGTGGTAGCGGGGTTTTGTCTTTGAAGCGGCGGAGCCGCTTAGCCCACCCCTGCAACCGGCACCGCCGCGGGTTCTCAGGGGTCTTCTCGCGAGGACAGCCCCGACGTGGTGAATTGGTCATTCATGATGTCGGGGATCCCACAGCGAGAAGACCCCTGAGGTTCCGCCACCCGCACCGCCACGCAAAGCAAGTTCGGAAACAGGCTTTATAGCGACAGAAAGTGCACACGGGGAGTTCACTCGCCGGTCGGGCCGCCGGCCTGTTCCACGACGATGTCGAGCTGGCCCAGGTGGCGGGCGTATTCCTGGACGAGGTGCAGCAGCACCCTTTCCAGGGTCGCCGGTTCCGCGCCCTTCCAGCGCGGTCCCGGCTCGCCCGCCTTCTCCAGGGGCGTGATCGCCACGACTTCGGCGGTTCGCCGTCCCTGGTCGCGGAGGGCCGCCACCAGATCGTCGCGGGTTTCCTCCGGGGCCACGTGCCAGCGGCCGTTCGTCCTGTCACCCCAGGGGTTTTCGAACCGACGACCCTCGAATCCCCATTCGATCCAGCGCAGTTCGGCGAAGGTCAGGTGCTTGACCAGTTCCAGCGGCGTCCACCCCGACGGGACCCGGCTGGATCGCAGCTCCGCATCCGGCAGGGCCGCCACCTTGTCGATCACGCGGCCCCGGAAGAAGTCGAGGTAGCCGAGGAGCACCTCGCCGCGCGAGGCCGCGGGATCCGTGGGTTCCGGGAACATCCGACGAGTATGCGCTCAGTCGACGATCAGGTCCTCCGGGATGGGCTGGTCGGCGTTCACGGTCTCGAAGAGTTCGGTGGCCTTCTTCTTGTCCCAGCTCTTCGCGGTGCCGTCGGTCACCGGGACCGTCGTCGTCACCACCGCGCCCGAGGAGATGCCGCGCATCACCCACGCCAGCGACAGCAGGTCGCCCGGCCCGTCGTCGCTGGTCATCGTCATCGCCTGGGCGCCCGCGTCCGCCAGTGCGTAGGTGGCGAACGGGTTGATCAGGGTGGTCGCGCTGGACGCCTCCTGCGCCAGGGCGCCGATGAACTTGCGCTGGTTCGCGACCCGGTCCAGGTCCGAACGCGGGGTCGCATCGCTGTAGCGCATGCGGACGAAGGTCAGGGCGTTCGCGCCGTCCAAGCGCTGGCAGCCCGCCTGCAGCGTCTGGCCGGTCTTGACGTCGTGCATCTCCTGGTCCAGGCACATCTCGACGCCGCCGACCGCCTCGACGATCTCCGCGAACCCGCCGAAGCCGATCTCGGCGTAGTGGTCGATGCGCAGGCCCGTGGCCTGCTCCACCGTCTGCGCCAGCAGCTGCGGGCCGCCTTCCGCGAAGGCCGCGTTGATCATCGTCCGCCCGTGGCCGGGGACCGGCACCCGCGAGTCGCGAGGGAGGCTGATCAGCGTCGGGGCCGTGGAGTTGTCCGGCAGGTGCGCGATCATGATCGTGTCCGTGCGCTGGCCCGCCGCCTCGCCGACGTGCAGCCCGGCCACCGTCTCCGGATCCAGCCCCTCGCGGCTGTCCGAGCCCACGATCAGCCAATTCGTGCCCGCGCCCGCCGAGGGGCGGCCCGCGTAGTCCGGGAAGGCGTCGACCCGCCGGATCGAGGAGTCGACGTGGAACCACAGCCACCCCCCGAACACCACCGGTAACAGCACCAGGACCACCACGACCGCGAAGATCTTGCGGCCCCTCCGGCGTGGTCTTCCGGCACCGCGGTTCGACGCGTCCCAGTCGTTCCGGAACTGATAGGTGTTCATATCCGAGAAGACGTTCCGCGCGCCGGAAAGTTGCTCATGTCCACAAAAAGGGACGTCCCCGGCGGCCAAGCTCCCCAACCGTGGCCGAAGCCTCTTACCTCTTCCTCCACCCGCGCCGGCTATGACGCCCTAGCCGTCGAGTGCGCCGAACACGCCAAGAACGAGCTCGCCGAGAGGCCCTTCGGCCGTGCCATGCTCGGCACGTTCGCCGAGCTCGTCGACGGCGGCCCGGTGGTCGACGTCGGGTGCGGCACCACGACAACATCACCCTCGACGATTTCGCGCGAAACCGCCGCTCCTCGTGGGGGCGGGATGGCGATTTCGCGCGAAATCGCCATCGGAGCCAGGCACCGGGCGCCTCCGGGATGAGCCTTTTGAAACCTCACCTGGTCCGAATAGGACAGACGCCTCACCGCAGGCGTTTCGCCCGGAGGACGGTGTCGTGGGTGTGGCCGCCGGGCGACGGGGGGTTCCGCAGGCGGGATTCGTCGACCAGCACGGTCCAATCGCCGTCGAGGAGTTCGGCGATCTCGTGGGGCTGGTAGAACTCGCTCGGCTCGAAGCCGTGCGCGGCTTCCGGCGGCATGTCCGTCATGTCGTGGCCGACGAACAGGAGCGTGCCGCCCGGGGAGACCGAGGCCAGCAAGCCGCGCAGGGCCGCGTGCCCGGGCTGCTTCACGAGCGGGAAGTAGTGCGCCGACACCAGGTCGAACGCGCCGGCCGGCGGCGCGGCGGTGTTCAGGTCGGCGCGCGTCCAGGCGACTCCTGGACCGCCCGTCGCGACTCGGGCGGCGCGCTCCAGCGCGACCTGCGAGACGTCCACCGCGGTGACCTGCCACCCGCGCCGGGCCAGCCAGAGCGCGTCCGCGCCTTCGCCGCATCCCACGTCGAGCGCTTGCCCGGGCGGCAGGTCGGCCGCTTCGGCGACGAGCGCCCCGTTCGGCTCGCCGCTGAACAGCTGGTCCTGGCTGCTGTAGCGCTCGTCCCAGAACTCCTGCCCGGTCGCCTCAGATGCCATGACGCCTGTCTCCCATGACGAGTTCGCAGATGCGCGCTTCCAGTTCGTTCGAGAAGGGATCCCGCGCGGCTTGTCGTTCGGTCATCTCGACCACCTCCGACACCAACATGGTCCCGCGATCCGAAATCCGGCAACGCTGTTTGCGGGAACAGCAAATGCGTCAGGGAGTTCCCAGGTGGCGGCTCAGCACCGCGGCCTCCGCGCGGAGCCGTTCGGCGAGGTCGTCGCGCCCGGCCTGCTCGTACTCCTCCGCCGCGGCCGATCGCTCCCGCGCCTCGTTCGCCACGATCGACCGCATGTCGGACTCGGTGAGCCGGCGGCGTTGCGCCTCCGCCGCGCCAACTCCCAGCGCCGCACCCGCGACGTGTTCGTTCCCGCCGCTCAGCGAGCAGTCCGCGGGCACGGCCTCGGCGTTGTCGATCGCCGCCAGCGCAGAGCGGAGCGCCGCGACGGCGACGTTGTTCCGGGCCTTGAGGGCCGTTTTCAGGTCGTCACGCAGGCTGGCGCGCATGTGCCGGGACTCCAATCCGGGTGTCGCCGGCCTGCCTTCGATAGCAGTACGGCTGTACGATATTCGGGTGCCGCGGGTTGCCGATCATGATCAGCGTCGCGCCCAGATCGCGCGTGCCTTCCAGCGCCTGCTCGCCGCGGAGGGCTTCGCGGGCGTCTCGTTCTCGCGGGTGGCGACCGAGGCCGGGATCTCGGTCGGGCTCATCCAGCACTACTTCGCGGGCAAGGACGCGCTGCTGCACTTCGCCTACGAAGACGCCACGCGCCGCATGGGCGAGCGGGTCCGGATTCGCGTCCGCGACGGTGAGGCCGCCCGCCTCCCGACCGCCGAGGTGCTGCTCGACAGCCTCGTCGAACTGCTGCCGCTCGACGAGGAACGGGACGTCGAGTACCGCGTCCGGCAGGGCCTGCAGGCGCAGGCGCTGCACCACACCGGCCTCGCCGAGGTCGCCCGGCAGTCGGGCGGCGCCATCCTCGACTACGTCACGAAGGCCGTCCAGGACGGCGTGGAGCGCGGCGAGGTCGAGGCCGGTGTCGACGCCGTGCTCGCCGCCCGCACGATCCTCGCGACCGTGCAGGGCCTGGCCGATCAGGTCGCGCTCTCGGGCGCGGACGCCTTCTCGGCGCGGGACGCGTTGCGCCCGGTCATCGCCGCGGTGTTCACCGGGCATCGCTGATCTCCTCACCGCGGGCAAAACCTCGCGACGACAACATGACCGTCCGGCTATCGTAGCAATATGCTCGTATTGTTATTGCTCGTGGAGGGGCGCTCCCGATGACCGAACACGTGACCGTGCAGCTGAGCAGCGGCGCCATCCGCGGCCGCAGGCTCGACGAACACCTCTCGTTCCGAGGCATCCCGTACGCCGCCCCACCGACCGGTGAGCGGCGGTGGCGGCCGCCCGCGCCGGTCGAGCCGTGGTCCGGAATCCGCGACGCGACCGTCCCCGGGAATCCCGCGCCGCAGCTGGCGCAGTCCTTCGCGGACGTGACCTCCGTCGACGAGGACTGCCTGACGCTCGAGGTCACCGCGCCCTCAACCGCGGGCACCGGGCGCCCGGTGCTGGTGTGGCTGCACGGCGGCGGCGGGACGAACGGCACCGCCGCCAGCTACGACCCGCGGCGACTCGCCATCTCCGGCGACGTCGTCGTCGTGGCGCCGAACTTCCGGCTCGGCGTGTTCGGCTGCTTCGGGCATCCGGGCCTCGCCGACGGCGGCACCTTCGGCCTGCAGGACCAGCAGGCCGCACTCCGCTGGGTGCGGCGGGAGATCGCACGATTCGGCGGCGACCCGGCGAACGTGACGCTGATCGGGGAGTCCAACGGGGCCCTCGCGGTCGCGGCGCACCTGACGTCACCCGCCTCGGCCGGGCTGTTCCACCGCGCGATCCTGCAGAGCGCGTTCGGCGTGCTGGGCCCGGCACCGGCGCACACCTTCATGCCCGGCGTGCCGGCGCTTCCTCCAATGTGGACACCGGTGGCCGAGTTGGACCGGCTCGGCGCCACCACCGCCGCCGAGCACGGCTGGATCACGCCCGGCAGCGATGCCGAATCGGCGCTCGCGCAGCTCCGGCGGGTTCCGGCGGAGGAGTTGCTGCAGGTGTCCGGCAACTTCATCCGGCCCGCCTTCGGCGGCACCACGCTGCCCGAATCACCTGCGGAAGCACTGCTCGCCGGGCGTTTCCACCGGATGCCGGTGATGCTGGGCACCACGCTCGACGAGGCCCGGTTCTTCGTCGGACTCGCCGGAAACCCGGTCACCACCGAGAGCTACCCGCGCCTGCTCGCGGAGGCCTTCGGCGACGCGGCGGGCGATGTCGCCGCGCGCTACGCGCTCGACCGCTTCCCCACGCCGAGCCTCGCCTGGGCGCAGATCTGCACCGACCGGGCGTGGGCGCGACCGGCCTGGGAACTGGGCCGTGCCCTCGCCGCGCACACCGACACCTGGTTCTACGAGTTCGCCGACCGGGACGCGCCGCCGCTCGTGCCGCTCGCTGGAGCCCTGACCGGCGCGCAGCACTCCAGCGAGCTGGCGTACCAGTTCGACATCCCCGGCGCGCCGCCGCTGACCGCGGCGCAGCGCGAGCTCGCCGGCCGGATGAACCACTACTGGACCGCCTTCGCGGCCAACGGCGACCCTGCCTGCGCCGACCTGCCGGCCTGGCCCGACGCCGCCACCGGCCACGTCCAGTCGCTGGCGCCGGAACGGATCGGCGGCACGGACTACGCGGCCGGGCACGCCCTCGACTTCTGGTCGCGGATGCCCTGAAGGAGTTCGCGCCGGAGCGACGATTCGGCGCGACCTCTGCGGTCCTACTCGCGACCGACCTGAAGCACAGGAGATTCAGCCGTGACCAGAGCAGAAAGCGCGCCAGGAATCTGGCCGCTGGTGCACGCCGAGCGGGCGGCCCTGGCCGCCGACCTCGCCGACCTGACCGACGAGCAGTGGACGACGCCGTCGCTGTGCACGGAGCTCACGGTGCGCGAGGTGCTTGCGCACCTCACAGCGGGGGCGAGCCTCACCCCCGTCCGGTGGTTCGCGGGCGTGATCCGCTGCCGGTTCGACTTCGACAGGCAGGTGGCCATGCGACTGGCGGAGCAGCTGGGCGCCACCCCGGCGGAAACGCTCACGAGGTTCCGCCGGGTCACCACCAGCACCACCAAGCCGCCGCTGCCGGTCGTGGCGATGCTCGGCGAAGCGATCGTGCACGCCGAGGACATCCGGCGACCGCTGGGCATCCACCGCGACTACCCGATCGACGCCATCACGCGGCTGGCCGAGTACTACCGGGGCTCCGACCTCGTCGTTCCCACCAAGAAGCGGATCGCCGGGCTCCGGCTCGCCGCGACCGACGGCCCCTTCGCCACCGGCGCCGGGCCGCTGGTGTCCGGCACCACCCTGGCGCTGACCATGGCGATGACCGGCCGCACGGCCTACTTCGACGAGCTCGACGGCGACGGCGTCGCGACCCTGCGCGACCGCGCGTGAACCACGAGCTCCCGAGATTCAGCCCCGGTCGACCAGGTAGTCCTCGCCGCCGACGTAGGCGGTGTGCCCGGTCTCCAGCGGGGCGGTTGCCGCGGACACGATTCCGGCGGCGAACTCGGAGACCGTCGGCAGGGAACCGGCCTCCGCGCGGCGGGCGTCGATGATGCCGGGGCGGGCGCGCTCCAGGAGCGTCGGGGTGATCGTGCCCTCGATCATGTCGCCCGACACGACCACCAGGCCGATCCCGCGCCCCGCCAGGTCGGGGATCCGGTCGCGCAGCGCGTCCTCACCGGCCCGTTTGCTCGCGGCCACCGGTTCGTACTCGTCGTAGGTGGGCCGCCTGCCGTGGAAGTGCGCCTGGTGGCTGGTGACGAAGACGATCCGCGCCGACGGCGGCAGCAACGGCAGCGCAGCGTCCACAAGGGACACTTGGGCGTCGCGGTTCAACCGGAGCGCGTAGTCGGGCGGGACGTCGCGCTCCATCCCGCCGGAGGCGTTGAGGACCAGCAGGTCCAGGCGGCCGCACAGGTCGCGGATCTCGCCGGTCATGGCCGCGACATCGGCCCGGTCGGTGAGGTCCGCGCGCACGGCCGAGGCAGCACCGCCCGCGCGGGCGATCTCGTCGACGACCCGTTGAGCGCGCTTGACCTTCTCCCGGTAGTTCACGAAAACCCGGGCGCCCGCGGCCCCCAGCAACCGGGCCGTCTCGGCGCCGATCCCCCGGGATCCTCCCGTCACCAGCGCGATCCGCCCAGCGAGGCTCGTGCTCATGCCAGTTCCGCCTCTCACCGTTTCACAGTTGTGGTCGCGTCCGGCTCAATCCCGCGTTTCGCAGTTTCTCGTGGCCGGTTCGCGTCACGTTCCCCTGAGGCGCGGTTGAGGAGGACTCGGGTTGGCACAGGGCTGCTCATGCCCTCTTCATCCGCATGACCATCGCGTCCGCGCCGGCGGCCACGTCCGCGCTGCGCGGCACCGCGGTCCGCGCCAGCCGGGTGCTCACGGCCGCACCGAAACCGGCGATCCGCACCACGTCGTTGACGAACTCGTCGAGATCCTCGGGCCACGGCAGCGAAGGCTGGTTGATCAGCAGCGACACGCACCCGTGCATCGCGGACCACAGGCTCAGCGCCAGCGTGCGGGGATCCCCGCGCAGCACTCCGCCGTCCACGCACGCGGTGACCGCATCCACCATGTGCGCGAAGCACTCCTCCGCCGCGGGCGAGAGCTCCGGGCCACCGGGCCGGTGCAGCATCAGAACGCGGTACTGCACCGGATGATCGAGGGCGAACCGGACGTAGGCGCGTCCGCATTGGCCCAGCGCGATGAACGGATCCGTCAGCCGCGCGCAGGCTTCGCGGATCCGGCTGCCCAGCCCGTCCCACGCCCGCAGGCACACCGCCTCGACCAGCCGGTCCTTGCTCGCGAAATGCCGGTACACCGACGGCGTGGTGACGCCCGCGCGCTCGGCCACGGCCCGCAGCGTGAGCGCCTCCTCGGTGCCCGCCTCGACGAGCATCCGCTCGGCCACGAGGAGGATCTCCTCGCGCAGCCGCCCGCCCTCGCCCGGATTGGCCCGCACCCGCCTGCCCGGCACCGGTTCGCACAGGTCCGACATCGGGTCGCATCCATCTTGCACGAGATCACAGTGACACCGTCACCCTGACGTTGTCAACTACTCCAGACACTCGCCCCGGCGGCCCGAAGGACCAGATGGCGGCCCTATCGAGCCAGGTCAGAACGATCGTCACGGATTCCCGACCGGATTTGCCCGAAGGGCATTGACCTCGACTTAACTTGAAGTAACAAGCTCTCGGTGTTCGCCTCGGCGATAGACCGGGAGCGACTGGTTGGGAAGGAACCCCATGACGACAACGACAACCGACGACTCCCGCCAGGTCACCGTGCTCGGCCTCGGTGACATGGGATCGGCGATCGCCAGGACGTTCGTCGACCGCGGCTACCGCACGACGGTCTGGAACCGGACCGCGAGCAAGAGCGAGCCGCTCGTCGCCGCCGGTGCCACGGCGGCCGCGACGGCCGCGGAGGCGGTGGCGGCGAGCCCGTTGGTCGTGATCTGCCTGCTCGACAGCACGGCGGTCGACGAGGTGCTGGGCGCCGTCGAAACCGCGGTCGCGGGCAAGGTGCTGGTGAACGTCACGAGCGGCTCTCCCGCCCAGGCGCGGGAGAACGAGCGCTGGGCGACCGAGCGCGGCGCCGAGTACATCGACGGCAAGATCATGGGAGATCCGCCGTACGTCGGCACGCCGAACATCATGTTCCCGTTCAGCGGCTCCCGCAGCGCCTTCCAGGCCCACGAGCCGGTGCTGCAGGAGCTGGGCAGCATCGCGTACCACGGCGAGGACGCCGGCCTGGCGGCCGTGGAGTTCATGGCCCAGGTCGCGGTGGGCTACGAGATGCTCATCGGCTTCCTGCACACGCTCAAGCTGGTCCAGGCCGAAGGGGTCGACGTGGTGGAGTTCACCGAGCGCGTCGCCGGCTCGGTGGCCGCCTACCCGCCGCTGCTGACCGCGATGGGCAAGGCGGTCGGCAGCGGCGAGTACGCGCCGGATCTCGGCCCGCTCAACGTCCAGGCCGCGCTGATGGACGACATGATCGACCACCGGGAATCCATCGGCGTGGAGGCCGTGCGGATGCGGGAGGTCAAGGAGCTGATGGACCGCCGGATCGCCGAAGGCCACGGCGATCAGGGCTTCTCCAGCCTGTTCGAGTTGCTCCCGAAGCGGCGGTGACGCGCAGCGGGGTGCGGCCGCCCGCACCCCGCTTTTCGCCGCCCGCGCCCGAAAACCGAGCGCTGGCCGGCGCAACCCCGCGATGAGGAGCTCGACCAGTCGACGCGCGTCGTAGCGGGGATCGCTGTCCGCGCCGATGCAGAGGTTCCCGACGCCGCGCATCAGCTCGTAAGCGTCCACATCGGACCGGATCCCGCCGGAACCGGCCGTAGTTGGGCGCACACGGGCACGAGGTGGTCGACGAAGTAGGCGTGCAGCGCTTCGAAACCGGCGTTGTCGGACTGCAGCACGGCAGCGAGACCGTGCTTGGTGACCAGGAAATCGACGAAGAGGTCGATCCACCCCACCCGCGCTGCTCGACCCGTCCCTGCGGCGCCGCTGACTACTGCCGTGCCTCGCCGAAGATCATGCGATGCCCGCGCGCCGTGTCCGCGTACTCGCGGACACGGTGGATCAGCCCGTCCCGGAGTTCGAGGACGAAGCAGTGGTCGTTGCTGTAGTGGTTGCCGTTGGCGAGGGTCGCCGTCATGGTCGCCTCCACGACCACCCGCGCACCGTCGGTGTGCAGCCCGTGGAAGACGACGTCGACGTCACGCGCGTACAAGCGGGGGAAGTCCTCGGCGAAGAAACGCACGATCGCCTCCCTGCCCACCATGTGGTCGGGCGCCCCGAGCGCGACGGCCGTGGCGTTCCCGGGTGGCGACAGCCATTCGGCGTCCTCGGTGAGAACTGCGGAGATCTCGTCGGGGTCGTTGCCGGCGAGCGTTTGGAAGGCGTTCTGGACGATGCTCATGGAGCCCACTGTTTCCCTTGGCGCAGGCCGATGTCTTGGACGAATGTTCCCGTCGATCCGCCCATAGAGGCTGTTTCCGAACTTGCTCTGCGTGGCGGTGCGGGTAGCGGAACCTCGGGCGTCTTCTCGCTGTTGGATCCCCGACTCATGAATGCCAATTCACCACGTCGGGGCTGTCCTCGCGAGAAAACACCTGAGAACCCGCAGCGGTGCAAGCTGAGTAGATGGGCTAAGCGGCTCCGCCGCTTCAAAGACAAAACCCCCGCTACCACACCTCAACACCACGACATCCAAAACAGCCTCCATAGCATGGGTTGATGCGATCCGTCGGGAACGAGCGCGAGGCGGTGGCCAGGTGGTGCGTCGCGAGGCCGCCGAGGCCCAGCCGGATGGCCGGCGTCAGCATGGCCGGGTTCCGCGACCGCGGCACGGGCCCGGTCGACGTGCGAGTGGTCCCGCACCCGGCCGTCACGCTGGCGCTGGAATTCGGTGACGGCCCGCTCGTCGTTGATGCCGAAACCGGTCGGCAGCGGCGGGGAAATCTCGTCACCGGGTTCATGCACGGCGCTGTTCGCGTGCGGGGCGAGAAGGTCGAGTGCGTGCAGGTGCGCCTGTCCCCGGTGGTCGCGCACGAGGTGCTGGGCATCTCCCCGGCGGAGCTGGACCACCTGGTGGTGACCCTCGACGACCTGTGGGGCCGCGACGCGGCGCGGATCCGGGAGCAGCTCGGCGAAACCCGGTCGTGGCAGGACCGCTTCGCCCTGGCGGACGCCCTGCTCGCCCGTCGCCGCGAGGCAGGGCGGCCCGTGGATCCCCAGGTGGCCTGGGCCTGGCAGCAGATCGCCGTCAGCCGCGGCCGGGTCCGGGTCGACGGACTGGCGGCCGAGATCGGGTGGAGCCGCAAGCGCCTGTGGTCCCGGTTCCGGGCGCAGATCGGCCTGCCGCCCAAGCGCGCCGCGAAGCTGGTCCGCTTCGACCACGCCGCGCACCGCCTGGCGGCGGGCGGGAACGCGGCCCTGATCGCGGCGGAGTCCGGCTACGTCGACCAGTCCCACCTGCACCGGGACGTCCTGGCGTTCACCGGGGTGACCCCGACGACCGTGGCCGGCGAGACCTGGCTGGCGGTGGACGACATCGCGTGGCACGGGCGCGACACGTCGATCGACTAGCCTGGTGCGGTGTTCGACTCGCCTGACTTCGATCTGGCGCCGTACGCGGAGTTCGACACGTCGGAGCTGGTGCGGCGCACCTACTGCAGCTGGGGCGACGCGGGCTGGCGGTCGCTGCTCGTGCAGTGCTTCGACCACGCGCCCGAGGCCCACCACGTCCCGATGCCCGGGGTGTCCGACCTGCATCTCGTGCTCTTCGTGGCCGGGGACGTGGCCACGCGAACGCGCGCCGACGGAAAACCGGTCCGCCGCCGCTGGTTTCCCGGCGATCTGGAGCTCATGGTTCCCGGCCGGACGAGCGTGCGCGACTACCGGACGACGTCCGCGATGCGCACCATCCAGGTGCACATTCCATCGGCGACCGTCGAGCGGGCCGCAGCGCAATTGGGCGGTTCGGGACCGGACTTCGAAGCGCTGTCGGCCGCGGTGGGCACGGGCGATCCGGTCGTCGAGCAGATCATCCGCGCACTGCCCGCCGCTGGTGGCTCGAACGATCTCTACGCGGAATCCGCCGGGGCGTTCCTCGCGACGCACCTGCTGACCCGGGGCCGGCACGAACGCCTGCCGGGGCCCGAACACGCCGCCGTCCGCGCGGGCATCGCCGTCATGCGGGACCGGCTGGCCGAGCCGCTGACGCTGGCCGACATCGCCGCCGAAGCGCACCTCAGCGTGTACCACTTCATCCGCGTCTTCCGGGCGGCGACCGGCGAAACGCCCCACCGGTTCCTCACCCGGCTGCGGATCGAGCGGGCGAAGCGGCTGCTTTCCGACGACGCCCACACCGTCGCGCAGGTCGCCGAGCGTTGCGGTTTCGCCAGTCCTGGAGCGCTGTCGACGGCCTTCCTGAGCCACGTCGGCGTCCGGCCGTCGGCGTACCGCAAGATCTGATCGAAGGTCGGCAATCCAGCGCATGTACCCGGCCGTCCGCGTCACCTAGTTTCGGCCGTGCCAAGCAGCTTCGGCGTTGCCGCGCACTCACCCCGGACACGGTCCCGCGATGAGAACGGTGGGTGCGGCGGCGAACGAAAGGATTCCGACCATGCTCCGCTACGACGCGACCGCGACCTCGACAGCGCCTCCGGCCGTCGTCTGGCGCCTGCTCGTCGACGCACGCACCTGGCCCACCTGGTCGACCGTCGACAGCCTGGTCACCGAGCGTTCCAGCGGCCTCGACCCCGACGGCCGCGATCCCGTCGGCGCGGTCCGCGCGTTCCGCACCGGGCGGACGGTCACCGGGGAACGGCTGACCGGGCTCGACGAGGAGAAGCAGCTGACGTACGAGGACGCCTTCAACTCGGCCATCCACGACTACCGGGCGGTCATCGACCTCACGCCCGCACCCGGCGGGGGCACGGCCATCCACTGGCACGGCACCTACTCCACCCGATGGGGAATGGGCTGGATGATGAAGCGCGTCATGCGGCGGGTCATGCAGCAGATGGCCGACGGCCTCGCCTCCCACGCGGCGGAGCAGGCGCGCCAAGACCCGGCCGGCTAGGCGCGCTGAGGTTCCCTCCGGCGAACAGCGGTCCGCATCGCATCGAAAAAGATGCGCGGATTTCCGGTGCGGCTGTCGAGAACGGCACGCCGGCTCCGTCCCTGGGGCACGATCGGCCCCAACGGGCCGTACCACCGAGAGGGAGCTGACCATGAAGTACCTGCTGCTCAAGCACTACCGGGGCGGACCGGCACCGGCTGTGGACTACCCGCCGATGGATCGGTGGACCCCGCAGGAAGTCGACGCGCACATCCAGTACATGAACGACTTCGCCGCCCGCCTGGAGGAGACCGGCGAGTTCGTGGACTCCCAGGCACTGGCCCCCGAGGGCGCCTTCGTGCGGCACGACGGCGCGGGACGTCCGCCGGTGACCGACGGCCCGTTCGCCGAGACCAAGGATCTCGTCGCGGGCTGGATGATCATCGACGTGGAGTCCTGGGATCGCGCGGTCGAACTGGCCGGCGAGCTGTCCGCGGCGCCCGGGCCCGGCGGCGAACCGATTCACGAATGGCTCGAAGTGCGGCCGTTCCTCACCGAGCCGCCCGCGGTGGCCGAATGAACGAGCCGCAGCTGCGGGAGCTCGTGCCCGCGGTGATCGGCGTCCTCGTCCGTCGCGGAGCCGACTTCGCCGCGGCCGAGGACGCCGTGCAGGAGGCCCTGATCCGGGCGCTCGAAGCCGGCCCGGGGGAGCAGCCACGCGATCTGAAAGCGTGGCTGATCTCGGTCGCGTGGCGCAAATTCCTCGACGCCACCCGAGCGGAGAAGGCCCGGCGCGAACGAGAGCTCGCAGTGGAGGCCGAACCGCCCGGCGGCCCGGTGCCTGCCTCGGACGACACGCTGCGCATGTACTTCCTGTGCGCGCATCCCACCTTGCCGCCGAGTTCGGCGGTCGCGCTGACCCTGCGCGCGGTCGGCGGCCTGACGACCAGGCAGATCGCGGCGGCGTACCTGGTCCCGGAAGCGACGATGGCCCAGCGGATCAGCCGGGCCAAACGGCGCATCGCCGAGGCGCGGCTCGACGAGCCCGGCGACCTCGCGACCGTGTTGCGAGTGCTCTACCTGGTGTTCAACGAGGGGTACGGCGGGGATGTCGACCTGGCGGCCGAGGCGATCCGGCTCGCCCGCCAACTCGCCGCCCTCTCCGACGAGCCCGAAGCGGCCGGGTTGCTCGCGCTCATGCTGCTGCACCACGCGCGCCGGGCTTCCCGCACCGGGCCCGGCGGTCGCCTGGTGCCGCTGGCGGAGCAGGACCGCTCGTGCTGGGACACCGAGCTGATCGCGGAAGGGGTGGCGATCCTGCAGACCGCGCTGGCCCGCGACCGGCTCGGCGAGTACCAGGCCCAGGCCGCGATCGCCGCCCTGCACGCCGACTCCCCCACCGCGTCCGAGACGGACTGGGTGCAGATCGTGGAGTGGTACGACGAACTGCTGCTCCTCACCGGCAGTCCGATCGTGCGGCTCAACCGCGCCGTGGCGGTCGGCGAAGCCGACGGACCGCAGGCCGGCCTCGCGGAGCTCGCCGAAATCGACCCCACCCTGCCCCGCTACACCGCGGTGGCGGCATACCTCCGCGAACGCGCCGGAGATCTCGGCCCCGCCGCCGACCTGTACGCCGAAGCCGCCCGCGCCGCCACCAGCCTGGCGGAGCGCGACCACCTCACCCGCGAAGCGGCACGCGTGCGCCACCACGCGCGGAACTCACCACCGCTCTGACGGACACCGGAAGTCTCCAGCTGTCGGCCATATGGGACGTGGCCGCCCGGAGTGCGGGGCGGCGCTTTCGCGCGAAACCGGCGTTCCGCGTGGGGCACGGCGCCGGTCGGACGAGATCGGCATGTCAGGCGCGGCGAGCATGGCGCGGCAGACGTTGGCGGGCGGAGGCAGTCGTCACGACGCCGCCTCGAGTCGCGGGCCATTGCGCCATGCGGCAGCCAGGTCTTGCACCGGCAGGTCGAGCACCTCGCTCAGGCAGACGATCGTGCCGAACGCGGGGGTCGGGAGCCGACCGGTTTCGATCTTGCGCAACGTCTCCGGCGACATGCCGGCCGCCTGCGCCACGTCACCGAGATCGCGGCCCGCTCGCGCTTCACGCAGCAGCCTCCCGAGGCGCCTGCCGGCCTCGATCTGTTCGGGCGTGAGCGGATTGCGGACCACGGCACCAGCGTACGGTTGGTATTTTAATACCGCCAGTGCTACGTTGGTATTATTATACCGATGTACGACGCGTGAGGTACCCATGATCGAGTTGAAGTCGCCCGCGGAGATCCAGCGCATGCATGTGGCCGGGCGCTTTGTCGCCGAGGTGCTCTCCGAGGTCGGCCGGCTCGCTGACGTGGGCGTCAACCTCTTGGACCTGGAGCACCACGTGCGCGGCATGATCAAACGGCGCGGGGCGGAGTCGTGCTACTGGGACTACGCTCCGTCCTTCGGCAAGGGCCCGTTCCGCAACGTCATCTGCCTGTCCGTCAACGACGCCGTCCTGCACGGCTTGCCCCACGACTACGCACTGCGCGACGGGGACGTGCTCAGCGCGGACCTCGCAGTCAGCATCGACGGCTGGGCGGCCGACTCGGCGCGAACGATCGTCGTTGGCACCGCTGCCGAGGAGGACCTGCGGATCATCCGCGCCACCGAGGAAGCGCTGGAGGCGGCGATCGGGGTGGCACGTCCGGGCAACCGCCTGGGTGACATCTCGGCGGCGATCTGGGCGGTGGCCCGCGACTACGGTTACCCGGTCAACACCGAGTTCGGTGGTCACGGCATTGGCCGCACCATGCACGAGGATCTCCACGTTCCCAACAAGGGCAAGGCAGGCCGCGGCCTGAAGCTCCGGCCGGGGCTGACCCTGGCACTCGAACCCTGGTTCGCCCGCACCACCGACCGGATCGTCTTCGACCCCGATGGCTGGACCATCCGCTCGGCCGACGGCTCGCGCACCGCCCACTCCGAGCACACGGTCGCGATCACCGAAGACGGCCCCCTGGTGCTCACCCAACGCCAGCCACACCACGCGGACTCGGCCTCGGCGTGAGCCCGGGCCGGCCCGCGCCACAGCGAGACTTCGCAAGATCCACCGAGAACGGACAGCACGGGACCGCCGCTAGGGTCGGCCCGTGTCCGACTGGGAGCAGTTCCTCGATCAAGTCCCCTGGTTCGTCCAAGGCGACGAGACCGCGGTCGTAGGCGAAGCCCAACCGTGGCGACGCGGGCCGATCCCAGGGCTGCCCGTGCTCTCAGCCTTGCTCGAATCGGCGACTGTCACGCCGGTCTCCGTGGACGGAGAGACGTACGAGCTACTGGCGTGGGGATCACGCGACGATCGGCGCGGATGGCTCTGCCGCCCTCCTCGACAAGAGGGAGGCGAGGAGGTCCACCCGGCTCACCAGGCTTTCTGGACCGCATGCGGCGGGATCACCGAGTGGTTCGGCGAGCCCGGTGCCTGGTGGCTCAACCAGGATGAGGTGCTCACCGTTTCCGCTACGGGCATACGGCTTTCCGAAGTACTCGCCGCCTGCATCTGGCTTTGGGACGACGAGGGGCTGGACATCCCCATTCAGCCCGACGAGTACTACATCGTCGCGACCGAAGCCAACGGAAAACTGACGCTGGCCCACCGTCAGAACGGTCAGCTCCTGCTCTTCGCGCAGGACCACGCGTTCACCGGAGTAACACCCCTGCCGGGCTGCCCGCCGTACTCCTTGCTCACGATCGATGACGTGCCCGACCTCGCGACGTGGATCGAGACGTGCGCCGCCGCACAGCGACCGTGACGCAAGGACGACCAACCACGATTGAGCGACCAGCCGGTTTGACGTTGTCCCATCAGGTTGCGTCTCAAAATCTTGGCGCTTCTTCAGCACGCACAGCTCATCCGGGCCTCGAACTCCTGACCGCTGTGCTCGATAGCGGCGGCGGCGACGGCCCCCTTGCCATCTGGGAAGAAGTGGTAGACCGAGCCGAGGGTGGCCTGCGCCTCCCTGGCGATCTGCTTGATACCCGTGCCACGTAGCCCTGGCGCTGCAGGAGGCGCGCGGCAGCGGTGACGATCCGCGTGCTGCGGCGGTGCCGGTGATCCGGTTTCTCCGGTGTCAGCCGGCCTGCGGGGTGTGGTTCGCGGTGAAGGCCAGGAGGGGCACGGCGGTCCGCGGCGGGTCCTCGAGGGTGGGCGAGTGCCCGACACCGGGCAGCATCGCGACTGTCGCGCCGGGAACGACGCGGTAGTCGGCGGCGGACGAGGGGCGCCATCTGCGGTCCTCCTCGCCGAAGATCACCAGCAGCGGCTTGCCGAGGGGCGCCAGCCGTTCCGGGATCGACCGCTCGTCCAGGTATGCGCGGACCGCCTGCGATGTCGCGGCGAACACGTGGAAGTCGATGTCGCGGAACTGGTCCACGAACGCTTGGGGGATCTCGTAGCCCGGGCGGAATCCGTCGCTGATGGCCTGACGGATCTGTTCGTCGGTCAGATCCGCCGACGATGCCGCCCGGAGGTTGGCTTCCTTCGCGATGCAGGCGGCCATGTCGGGTCCGGTGTTGATGAGCACGACCGCGGTCACGAGGTCGGGTCTTTGCTCGATGAGGGCGGTGGCGACCGTCCCACCGCTGGAATGGCCGACGACGACGGCGTGCTCGACGCCGAGCCGGTCCAGTGCCGCGGCGGCCCGGCGAGCCTGGTCCGGGACCGCGTAGCTCGCGCCGTTCGGTTTGGCCGACCGGCCGCAGCCGAGCAGGTCGATCCGGATGACGCGATGGGATCCGGTCAGCAGCGGGACCATCGGCTCCCACGAGCGAGCCGATACGGCGGTCCCGTGGATGAGCAGGAGTGCGGGGGCGTCGCGGGGGCCGTCCTGGCACACGTGGATCTCGCCGTCGTCCAGCCGCAGGGTCGACTCCTGCGTGGCCTCGGCGTGCGATTTGCCGTTGGAAACAGTCATGAGTGCACTGTCGCCGCCGGCGCGTGCCGGCGGCTTGGACAAATGTTCTTCCTCAGCCGACGCTGCGTAGCATGGCGGAGTGTGGTCTGGCGGGTCCGGGCGGGACGACGGGGTGTTGTGGGACATCGCATGCCCGGAACGGCCCAGCCGCGTGCCCGGTGTCACCATGGCCGGGTTCAGCGACCGTGGCATCACCCCTCCCGGCCTCCGGCTGATCCCGCACCCGGCCGTGACCCTGATTCTGGTGTTCGGCGGCACGATTGCCGTGGAAGACGCCGCCGGGCGGCAGCGGCAGGGCAGCTTCGTCACCGGGCTCGGGTTCGGCGATGTCCTCCGCGTGCTGCGGGTGGAGACCTTCGATTGCCTGCAGGTGCGCCTGTCACCGGTGGTCGCACACGCGGTCCTGGGTGCCGCCACGGCCGACCTGGATGCCGCGGTGACCCTTGATGACCTGTGGGGACGGGAGGCGGCACGGCTCAGTGAGCGGCTGGGCGACCTTTCCTCCTGGGACGAACGCTTCGCGTGGACCGACGCGTGGCTCGCTCGCCGGTGCGCGGCGGCCTCGCGGGTCGACCCGGAGGTGGCCTGGGCCTGGCGCCGGATCGTCGCCGACCGTGGCATGGGGCGGATCGAGCACCTCGCGGCCGAACTCGGCTGGAGTCGAAAACGCCTGTGGTCCCGGTTCTGCGCGCAGATCGGTCTGCCGCCCAAGCGTGCCGCGAAGCTGGTCCGCTTCGACCACGCTGTCCACAGCCTGGTCGCGGGCCAGGACGCGGCCGGAGTCGCGGCCGATGGCGGCTACGTCGACCAGTCCCACCTGCATCGGGACGTCGTGGCGTTCACCTCGTTGACCCCCACGGCCGTGGTCAACGAGCCGTTTCTCGCGGTCGACGACATCGCGTGGGGCTGGCCCGGACCGCTGAACTCTCGTGGCCAGCCTCACCGCACCCCGCGCATCAACCCGCGGACGCGTACTGCTCGCGCGAGCGAGCGGTACGCAGAACCGCATCGGTGAGCACAACGCTCGCGATCTCTCCGGAGTCTTCGGACGAGGGCCCGGCCAATCAGGGATCGCTCTGGCCCGCTGCACAAACGAAGTCAGGTGAAATCGCTGCTGAGAACTGAAGCCAGCCGCGAGAACCTGCAAAATCTGCAGGTTCCCAGATCGCCTGACATGTTGCGCGCGACATGTTGCAGAGTGCGAGGTGGGATGTCATCGCGCTCTCGACCACGTGGAACGCTTCAACGACGTGCTTGCCCTTAGAGCCCGGGCTGTTGGTCAGCGCGCCTGGCGGCGCCAGGTTGAGGGGCTGACGCCGCGGGCGCGTTTGAACGCCACGCTGAAAGCGAACGCGTCCGCGTAGCCGGCCTCGCCGGCCACGGCGACCGTCTTCTCGGTGTCCCGCAACAGATCCGCCGCCAGTGTCATTCGCCAGCCGGTCAGGTACGTGAGTGGGGGTTCGCCGACCAGAGAGGCGAACCGGGCGGCGAACGCGGCGCGGGACAGGCCGAAGTTGGCGGCCAGTTACGCGACCGTCCACCGGCGCGCGGACCAGTTCACCGGGGAACTGGCCGGAATCACCGCGCACGTGGTGACGGCCGATCTGTCCGAGACCGGCCTCGTCCCCGCACTCGCCGAGCGCATTCGCGCGCAGGTCGGTGACCCCACTGCCCTCTACTACGGTCCCGCACCTGCGCGGTCCCGGAGTTCACCGATGCCGTCGACCTGCGCCCTGAACGCTTGCAGGAGCTGATGCCGATGACGCTCTACACCCTGCTCGCGTTGGTCAACGAGTTCCTCCCCGCCATGCTCGAACGCGGGGACGGCGCGATCCTCAACGCCCAGGGAGCCGCCGCTGTCCAAGGCCGCCCACACATGAGCGGCTGGCCGCCGGCGCTGGCCGCCCAGCGCAACTACCTCCAGTCCCTCGCGGCCGAAGTCGCCGACCAGGGCGTGTACGTCGGCACGCTGTACATCGGCGCACGCATCATCGGAACCGTCGCCGACCCGGTCGAACTGGCCGAACTGCTCTGGACCATGCACACCGACCGGAAACCGCAGGAATTGGGCGTCCCGGAGGGCCTGCTCGGCGGCTGACCAGCCACGGACTCACCTGCCGAGGTTTCCGCGGCACTCGAGCTCATGCTCACGCGGTGCTCACATACACGCGGAAATGTTCAAACCGGCGCGGAAACTGCAGAATCTCACCGCGATGTCGTACGCGACATCCGTACGACATCGGCTGTGAGATAACGACTTCTGAGGGTATCGCGAATTGCGGTGTCGCGAGTTCTCCGCGTGGACGGGGGTTGGGTGGCGTAGCTGGTTCAGGTCGCTCCAGCGGGGTGGTCGGGTGCCGAGCAGGTTGGCGGGGTCATTTCTCGGCGGTGGGCGGGGCGGAGGCTTGTGCGGGGACACGCTCCAGCACGACGACGGGGATCTGCCTGCCGGCGGCTGCCTCGAACTCGGCGAACTTCGGGACGAGTGCTACCTCTTTCGCCCAGATCCGCTCGCGCTCCGCGCCCTCCGCGAGCCGGGCTACGACCGGCACTCGTTCCGTGCCCACCTCGACTGTGGTCTGCGGGTTCGCCATGAGGTTGTGGTACCAGACCGGATGACGCGGACTGCCACCGTGGGTTCCAAAGACGGCCCAGCCATCGCCGACCGGCTGGAAGAACAACGGGCTGATCCGCTCGCGTCCGGTCTTGGCCCCGGTGTGGTGCACCAAGATCAGCGGCATGCCTTGCTCGTCGAACCCGGGAATCCGGGGCGGCACGGGCCGTCCCGCCGCGAAATCCTCTTCGCTGCTCCAAGAGACGTACCCGGCGTTCGCCCGGAACTCGGCGATGATCCGGTCGTTCCAGCTGTCGATGGCGGGGGCCTTGGCCTCGGTCGCGGTGGTCGTGGACGGGTCGGACATGCACATCCCCTTCACTATACGGAGCACTTGCTCCTCAAAATAGCACGGAGAGGAGCAACTGCTCCGCATAAGACGGTATGCTGGGCCTCATGACAGCGGCTGAACCGGAAAGCACCGCCCGGCGCCGCGCGCCGCGCGTGGACGCGATCCGCAACCGGGAAGCGATCGTCGAGGCCGCCGCCGAGGTGCTGGCCGAGCAGGGCACCGCAGTGGACGTGCGCGAGATCGCCCGCCGCAGCGGGGTGGGCATGGGCACCCTCTACCGGCATTTCCCGAAGAAGGAAGATCTCGTCCACACGGTCCTGCGCAAGGACTTCTCGGAATGGGCGGAATCCGCGCGCCAGGCCGCGATCGACTCCGAGGACCCCTGGGCGGCACTGACCGACTTCTACCAGCAGGCCCTGACCGGCTACGCACGCCACCGCGCGATCATGGAGAACTTCGCGCTGACCTGGTCGGTCCCCGATCTGGAGGGCATCCAGCAGCTCCGCCTCGTCATCGAGGAACTGTGCGCCCGCACCACCGCGGCGGGCCTGCTGCGCCCCGGCGTGACCACCGACGACCTGCTGCTCCTGCTGGTCTCGCTGGGCCACGCCGTCCAGCTCACCGACGAGTGCCGCCCACAGATGTGGAACAGGCTGCTGCACATCTCCCTCGACGGCCTGCGCCCCGACCACCGCGAACCACTTCCCATCGACACCGCACCAGGCAGCGCCTCACGACCACTTCATGAATGAGGTTGAGATGGAGTCAGCCGTGCAACCCTGCAGAACTGCAGAACTGCAGGGCCGCGGCTCGCGCGAGGTGTCGATCTTGTTCGGCCTGCGGTTCTCAGCTTGCCTCACAGTGACATCGTCAAGATCGGTCTCAGGTTCATGGCATTTCTTCCGGCCATCCCCGGCCTGACCTCGTCTTGACTACCGCATGGCGCCGGCCAGGACTGTGGTCACGACTTTCCGCACGGCCTCGGGGTCCGGCGGGCCGTCCGCCCGCTCGGTGAACAGCAGGTGCGCGGCACCGATCAATGTGGGCGCGAGCGTGTCGATGTCGGCGTCGGGCGCGATCCGGCCGAGGTCGCGCTCGGCCGTCAGGTACCCAACGATCATGGCCGCGCCCTCGCCGATGAGCGGGAACCGGGCGGTGCCGGCCGCGCGCAGCTGCTTGCGCAGCTCGTCCCGGGCGGTGATGAGGACCACGATCGCCACCATGACCGGATCGAAGCTGGCCACCAGAGCGCTGGTCAGGTTGTCGGCGACGATGCCGGTCCCGGCCGCGTCCCGCAGGGCGGTGGCGTGGACCTCGATCCGCGCGATGCGGTCCAGCACCAGCTCGGTGAGGAAAGCGTCGAAGTCAGCGAAGTACCGATGCAGGACCCCTTTGGCGACGCCCGCCTCGGTGGTGACCGCTCGGCTGGTCAGACCGATGACCCCGTCTCGGACCAGGACTCGCTCGGCCGCGTCGAAGAGCTGCTGGCGCGGGTCACGCAGCGCCACGCCAGTCGGCACCGCGCATCCCCTCCTTTCACCGAAAGCGAACGTCGCCGCCCTAGTGGGCACATGCCCATTAGAGTGGGCACATGACCACTATACCGCCGCCGGCCACGCCGGAACCGCACCTGCACCGTCGCATGGCAGAGTCGTTCGGGGTCGACCCCGAACGGTACGACCGGACCCGGGCCGCGTATCCCGAGGACATGATCGAGCGGGTCGTGGCCGCCAGTCCCGGCCCCGACTTCCTCAACGTCGGCTGCGGTAGCGGCATCGAGGCCCGTCAGTTCCGGGCCGCCGGCCGCACGGTGCTCGGTGTCGAGCCCGACCCGCGGATGGCCGACTTCGCGCGGGGTACCGGCGTTGAGGTCGAGGTAGCGACCTTCGAGGCGTGGGAGCCGGCCGGACGCGCTTTCGACGCGGTCGTTTCCGGTACGGCCTGGCACTGGGTCGACCCGGTCGCGGGCGCGGCCAAGGCGGCGCGAGTCCTGCGGCCGGGAGGTGTGCTGGCACCGTTCGGGCACGTGTACCAGCTTCCGTCCACTGTGGCGGATGCCCTTGCCGCGGCATACCGGCGGGTGGCTCCCGACTCGCCGGTGGGCTTCAACGGCCGGTCCGGGGCGTCGATCCTGGACGCCTACCAGGGGCTGTACGCCAGGGCCGCAGACGGAATCCGCGAGGCGGGCGGGTTCGACGAGCCCGTGCTGTGGCGCTACGACTGGGAGCGCACGTACAGCCGCGACGAACTGCTGGACCTGGTACCGACCTCCGGCAGCCTCACCAACCTGCCACCAGACCAAGTGGCGGAGGTGCTGGCTGTCCTGGGTACGGCGGTCGACGAGTTGGGCGGCATCGTCACGCTGCCGTACGCCACCTGGGGCCTCACCGCGACCCGCACCGACGTCCCACCCCGGCGCACCGAAGAATGAGGGCCAACGGGCATCGGCCCTGGCCGATGCCGCCCCTTACCGCTCGCCTTCGTCACCCGCGAGCACTTCCGTTCGCCGGAGCCAGCCATCGTGCGCGGTGGATCCAAGGACCAGGCAACGAGCGCGGAAGACCTTCCACAGGCCGTCGACTGTTCGGGCGCAGGTGTGCCCGTTCGGGCAAAACGTGATGCCGTAGATGGAACGCCGCTGTGGCCCAGGATTTGCTCGGTGCCGCGGTCCGCGAGATCGACGCCGGACACTCGCCGTTCTGGTCTGCGCCGGAACGACTCGCCGGGCTACTGGTCGAGTTGGCCTGACGCACCGAGCACTGGACTCCACGAAATGTCGGGCTCCGGGGGGCACCAGCGGCCCCCGGCCCACCAGAAGGGCCACGATGAATGGTCCAATCTCGCAACCCACCGCACAAGTCCAGTCGCACATGAGAAAGTGCAGCGGAAAGTGCGCCTCGATGACCGCGATGGCCTTTGCCCAGGGGTTAGCTGCATGGGATGCCCGCGTTTCGCACGAACCAGGAGCTGTCCGCCGAGGTCGCGTTCGAGTCGGCGGGCAGCAACTCGGTGCTGGTTCATCCCGATGCGAGCAGTCGACACAGCGCGGTCGGTGTGTGCCCCACGTGCTCACGGACGGTGCGCGTCAGGTGCGCCTGGTCGGCGAAGCCGAGCTCTGCGGCCAGGTCTGCGAGGCGGGATTCGCCCGCCACGAGCCGGTCCATGACCCGGCCGACGCGGACCCGGTTGCGGAAGCGGGTCAGCGATGTGCCCATCTCCCGGGAGAACGCGCGGCTCAGTCGGTACGGCGAGATCTCCAGCAATCCGGCCAGCGAGCACAGCCCCGCCGCCTCCGGCACCTCCTCGATGATCGCCTCGCGGGCCGCCGCGACCAGCTCCCGGTCGGCGGGCCTCGGCCGCTCGGCCGGTTGCCCGGCGGCCAACGCGACGAGGCGGAGCAAGTTCTCCGCGAGCGCGTAGTCGATGTCGCCGCCGTGCGCGGCGGCGAGCAGACGGTGGTGGGCCAGGTCGACTCGTGCGTCGACGTACACCGTCGTCCCACCCGCGGGCCGCTCCCAGAGCCGAGGCGCGAAGCTGACCGAAGTGCAGACGTCGCCGCCGACCGGGTGCGCGAACCGCTCCTCCTCGCCCGGCGCACCCAGGTAGCCCACCGTCGGATCCAGATCGGCATCGGCCCCGTCGTTCAACCGCCGGAACCTGCCGCGCCGCACGAGCACCACCCGGTGGTCGTCGCGTGCCTCCGGCTCCGACCACCGGGTGTGGTCGGAGCGGCACGCCACCTCGGTCACGGTGAACTCCGGCCGGGCGGCGAGGGTCGCGGCTGACAGCACACTGCGAACCCTAGGCCGCGGGGCCGACGAACTGGCCCGCAAGGATCTTCAAGACGTTTCGCCTCCGGGAGCCGAAGCTGGGCGTGCAAGCGACGACACCGAGGAGTCATCGACATGACCGTCCACGCGGAGCTGACCGCGACCATCATCGACTGCACCGCCCCGAAGGAGCTCGCCGAGTTCTACCGGAACCTCACCGGCTGGGAAATCACCCACGTCGACGACGACTCGGCCTTCCTGGGCGGCGGTTCGGTCCAGCTCGCCTTCCAGCGGGTGGCCGACTACCGGGGGCCTGGCTGGCCGGACACCGCCAAGCACGCCCATCTCGATTTCCACGTCGCCGACCTGGAAGCCGCGACCGAGGCACTACTCGCGCTCGGCGCGACCAAGCCCGACTTCCAGCCCGGCGAGGGCGAGTGGATCGTCCTCACCGACCCCGAGGGCCACCCGTTCTGCATCGCCGCAGCCTGATCAGGAGTACCGATGGCCTCCATCCACAAGGAACTCATCATCGACGCCACGCCCGACGAGGTTTGGGACGTGCTCAGCGACTACGGCGCGGTGCACGAACGCCTTGCACCCGGCTTCGTCACCGACACCCACGTGATCTCGGACACCCGTGCCGTCACCTTCGCCGACGGCACCATCGTCTACGAAAGGCTCGTCGACCTCGATGCCGCGAGCAGACGCATCGCCTACACCGTCGTCAGCGGGAGCCTGCACCCCTCGCACCACCACGCCTGGATGCAGGCTCTCGCCGAACCGGACGGCCGGACCAGACTCGTCTGGCACACCGACGTCCTGCCCGACATCCTCGCCGCACCCATCACCGAGTTCGTCGAGCACGGCTCGGCGGTCATGGTCCGGGCCTTGGCGACGGCGGCCACTACCGGAACCGGGCCGGCGCTCGCCTCTCCGTGACCAGCCATCGAAGCGGAGGCACCGGTCGCAGCACATCGAGCGGTAGATGAAGGCGTTGAGTCGGCCACGGCCTGTCCGACGCGGCCGACCGGCGTCGGACCGCCTCGTCGAGATGTGCGCCCCAGACGGCATTGCCCTCGTCCTGGGATCCGACACCGGAGAAGAAAGCTTCGGCCAGAAGGTCGATGCACCCCTCGTCGAATCTGGCGACTTCGATGAAGGTGGCGACGGACGTCGTCCCAGGCTTCCGTCATGGCCATCAGATTTGAGGACCTACAAGAACCTGTAGGGTCTCAAATCCCGTGACATGTTGATCTTGTTTGACCTGGGGTTTTGCGCGGTTTCTCGGTCGGTATGCGCACCTCGGTGTCTCACTTCGATGGCATTTCTTCAGGAGGTTGGCAGGCGGGTGGTCCGCCGTGCTGACCAACGAGGCTTGCCGAGGTGCGCAGTACTCCAGGTGTCTTGGCTTGCGGGGCGGCGGGCCGGCTACCCGCGTTGGGAGCCTTTCTGGGCGGTGGCGAAGGCTGCGGGGATGACGGCGAGGGCGAGGGCGCCGCCGGTGACGGCGAGGACGGCGTAGCTGGTGACGGCGACCATGATGCCGGAGGCCATGCCGCCGGTGGCGCCTGCGATGGCGATACCGACGTCGACGATGCCCTGGGTCTTCGCGCGGGTGGCCAGGGGGACGGCGTCGGTAATGATTGCGGTGCCGCTGACTAGTCCGAAGTTCCAGCCGACGCCGAGGAGGATCAGGGCGAGGGCGAGCAGCCCGATGGAGTTGCCGGGCGCGGCGGCGATGACGCCGGAGGCGAGCAGGGTGAGAGCGGCAGCGATGGCGATAGCGGTGGAGCCGTAGCGGTCGACGAGCCAGCCGGACAGTGGCGAGGGCAGGTACATGGCGCCGATGTGCAGGGCGATGACCAGGCCGGAGGCAGCGGTGCCGTGGCCGTAGGCGTGCATGTGGATGGGCGTCATGGTCATCACGGCGACCATGACGAGTTGGCTGAGGACCATCACGAGGATGCCGAGCGGCACGCCGGGGCCAGAGCGCCCGGAGCCGGTCTCGGGCGTGGCCGACTGCGGTTCTGCGGGCAGCGTGCGGGCGAGCAGGAGGGGATCAGGGCGCAGCCAGGCGAGCAGGGTGACGGCGGCCAGGGCGAAGGCGATGCTGGAGATGAGGAACAGGCCGGTGAGTGGGGGCAGGCCGAGCGCGGCGGCGAGCTGACCCGCGGGCGCGGTGAGGTTGGGGCCGAGGACGCCGCCGAGGGTGGTGGCGACCAGGACGGTGGAGACGGCGCGGGCGCGCCGTTGGGGTGGCGCGACATCGGCTGCGGCGTAGCGGACCTGGAGGTTCGCGGCGGTGCCGGCGCCGTAAAGGAACAGCGCGATGAACAGCAGGGCGGGGCTGCTGAGCGCGGCGGCGGCGATCACTCCTGCACCGCCGAGCGCGCCGGCGAGGTACCCGGCGGCCAGTCCGGGACGGCGGCCGCCGTGCTGGGAGATGCGGCCGATGGTGACGGCGGCGAGTGCGGACCCGGCGGTGAGAAGGGCGCTGGGCAGTCCGGCCAGGCTGGTGGAGTGGAGCATGTCCTGGGCCAGGAGGGCGCCGACGGTGACTCCGGCCGCGAGGCCGACACCGCTGAGGATCTGGGAGATCAGCAGGACGGTCAGGATGCGCTGTTGCGCCCCGGCTGCGGCGTGCGGGGGTGTGGGGGTGGTCTCGGCGGTGTGGGAATACATCGTGTCTCCGGTGCGGGCGCGCCGGTGAGCGGGCGCGGCATCACGGGCGGGCGCAGGGGCGCGCGAGGGAGAGTGGGTGCGCCGTCGGCGCACCCACTCGGTAAGTGCAGGGGTCAGTTCAGTTCGACGCGGTCCATCAGTCCGGCGGTGGTGAAGGCGGCGATCAGGTCGTCGCGGCCTTCGGTGAAGTGGGCCCAGCTGTCGCAGTGGATGGGGACGACGCGACGGGCCTTGAGGATCTTCGCCGCCTCCGCGGCCTGGGCGCTGTCGAGGACGATCGGTTCGCCGTCGTAGATGGCGGAGAAGCGTGGTGCGCCGGCGAAGAGGATGGCGGTGTCCACCGGGGCGAAGCGCTGGGCGATCTGTTCGACCAGGGCGAGCTGCGCGTTGTCGCCGCTGACGTAGACCGTGGGCAGATCCTCGGCGGTCAGGACGAAGCCGACGACCTCGCCGGTGATCGCTTCGACCTCCTCGCGCGCTCCGGGGCCGTGGAGCGCGGGCACGCCGGTGACGGTGAGCGTGCCGCCGTCGGGACGCTCCAGCTCGATCGCTTGCCAGTCTGCCAGCCCTCTGGCCCGTTCGCCCAGGCGTTGCCCGCCGCCGGGTGTGGTGAGGGTGAGCGGGACGTCGGCGAGCAGCGCGCGTCCGGAGTGGTCGAGGTTGTCGGGGTGCTCGTCGTGGGAGAGCAGCACCACGTCGACGCGGCCGAGGTCGGCGGGGGTGCCGGCGGCGGGGGCCGTCTTGGTCAGGACCGAGCCGGTGGCCCCCTGGTAGTCGCCGGGGGCATCGAAGGTCGGGTCGGTCAGGAACCGCAGGCCGCCGTAGTCGAAGAGGGCGGTCGGGCCGCCGAAGACGCGGACGGGGAACTGCCCGGTGGCTGGACTGGTGGCAGACATAAAGAGGCATCCTCACGGATAGTTGACTGTGTATCCGTGAACCAGCCTAAGCATACTTCACGGATGAGCGCAACCTGTACCATGAGAACCATGCAGGAGCCCGCGACCGCCGCGCCGCTGCCGCCCGCCCCCGGCGCGGAGCAGTACCTCGCCCTCGACCTCGCCAACAGCGCCATCGAGCTGCCCGGCGGGCACGTCGACCTCCTCGGCTTCTCCGAGACCGCCGAGCGGTGGCTCGTCGAGCGCGACCTCGCGCCCGTCGGCACCGGCATGATGGACATGTGCGCCACCCTGCTGCGCTCCCTGCGCGAGCAGGTCCGGGCACTCCTCGCCGCCCACACCGCCGGCCTGCCCGCCCCCGACGGGGCGCTGGCCGCGGTCAACGACGCGCTCACCCGTGCCCCCGCCGCCTCCCTGCTGCGCTGGGATCCGGCCCATGGCCACTACCGCGAAACCGCCCACCCCACCACCCAGATCGTCGAGCACGCCCTGGCCGTCCTCGCCGCCGACACCGCCGACCTTCTTGCCAGCCCCGACGCCGAACGCCTCACCGCCTGCGGCTCCGCCCCGTGCAGCCGCTACCTGCTGCGCAGCGGGCGCCGCCACTGGTGCTCCACCCGCTGCGGTGACCGCGCACGCGCGGCCCGCGCCTATGCCCGCCGCACCCAGGCCACAACGAGCTGAACACCGTCCTGCAACAGGACGAGAGGGCACGGACGGCCAAGTTCTGAGAACGGTCAACACAGCGACTGGACCTGCCTGCGGGTGATCAGGCAGCAGGCCAGCCCGAGGAACGCTTTATGGATGTCGGCTCTGCGTTCCTAGCGGATGCGGAGGCGTCGGAAGCCATGCAGCCAGGCGAAGGTGCGCTCGGCTGGGGTCACACCACCCGGTTCCCCGCTCACGCGGGGGCCGGGCATTTCTTTTCCGGGCGCTGACGCGAAATGCCGGATTCCCCCTGCCCGTCACTGTCGCCCTTGAACCGTTTGTGTCTGACGACTGCGGCGGCGACCCGGCGTCCCAATGGCGTGAGCTGCAAAGGCCGCGCGCGTTGGGCGCGTTCCAGGAGTGGTCCGCCGAGGTCGTGTTCGAGACGGTTGATCTGGGTGGTCAGCGTGGGTTGGTTCAGGCCGAGGGCTTGGGCGGCTTCGGTGATGGTGCGGTATCGGGAAGCGGCGGCGAAGCAGGTCAGCCGGTCCCATGCTCCTTCGCCGACGAGTGCGGTCGATGCCGTAGTCGTCGAAGAGCCGGGTGATGGTGCCGCGGCGGTTTTCGGCGTGTGCAGGCCGCCCGTATCCGGCCGGCTGGGTCAGGGCCTGGTCATAGGCGTCCAGCACATCCCGGGGCAAGATGTTCAGGTCGTCCCGGTCTGCGTAGCGAAGAATTCGTGCTGCCAGCGCCCGCAGGCGACTTCGTATGTCCAGCCACGCTCTTCCACCGCGTCACGGTTCAAGCGAACGTAGAAGCCACCTTGGGCTTGTTCAGCCTCTGCCGAGGTTTGACGTCGACCACGACCGGGCTGTCGCCGGTGAACAGCAAGTAGTCCGGGATGTGCTTGCGCTCGACTCCGTCAACTCGGCGTTTCAAGAGGAAGGGTTGCGCCACTATGCGCCGGACTGAGGTATCGAAGTCGGCGAACAGTAATCGGGCCAGTTCTAGTCGCGACTCATAGATCACGTGGTCACGTTCAGTGCTCGACCAGAAAGTTCCCGAGTAGTGCTTTTGCCCCTTGTACCAGCGGAAATGCCGCCACAGTCGTGCTGTCTCCAGCGCATCCGCGGCAACAGCGCTCCAGGCCTGGCCGTTCGCTGTGCCACCGTCAGCACGCTGGAAGCTGACCGTTACCGAAGCCCGCTCTGATCGATCATGCCTACCCCAAGCCTTCACAACGACCGCACAAGGTGGATCGGGGCAAGCGTGGCGTGGAACGTGATCGGCTCGACTGGTTCCAGTCGATCACTACACGATCGTGTGACGATCTAGCTCCGCCACACGTCACGTCTCAATCCGATGGCGGATCCGCCATCGGTCCGCCATTCAAACTGAGAATCCGCCATCAGATTTGAGGACCTACCCGAAACTACTCCTGGGCCATGTCGACGAAGCGGCTGTAGTGCAGCTGGTGGGCGACCGTGATCGTGGCCGTCGGGCCCGCACGGTGCTTCGCCAGGATCAGGTCCGCCTCGCCCATCCGCGGGTCGTCCCGCTCGAACGCGTCCGGCCGGTGGATCAGGATCACCATGTCCGCGTCCTGCTCCAGCGAACCGGATTCGCGGAGGTCCGAGAGCTGCGGGCGCTTGTCCGTGCGCTGTTCCGGGCCTCGGTTCAGCTGGGAGATCGCGATCAGCGGCACTTCGAGTTCCTTGGCCAGCAGCTTGAGGTTTCGGGAGAACTCCGAGACCTCCTGCTGCCGGGACTCGACGCGCTTGCCGGAGGTCATCAGCTGCATGTAGTCCAGCACGATCAGCTGGATGTCGTGGCGCTGCTTGAGCCGCCGGGCCTTCGCGCGGATCTCCATCATGGTGAGGTTCGGCGAGTCGTCGACGAACAGCGGCGCCTCGCTGATCTCGCTCATCCGCCGCGCCAACCGCGTCCAGTCGTCGTCGGTCATCCGGCCACCGCGCATGTCGCCGAGCCGGATCCGGGCCTCGGCGGAGAGCATGCGCATGACGATCTCGGTGCGCCCCATTTCCAGCGAGAAGATGACGCTGCCGAGCCCGTGCTTCACCGACACCGACCTGGCGATGTCCAGCCCCAGGGTCGATTTACCGACACCGGGCCGGGCCGCGATGATGATCATCTGGCCCGCGTGGAGGCCGTTGGTCAGGGCGTCGAGGTCCGCGAAACCCGTTGGGATGCCTTGGGATTCTCCTCCTCGGGAGGCGATGGCGTCGATCTCGTCCATCGTCGGCTGGAGGAGCTCTTCGAGGACGTGGTAGTCCTCGCTGGCCTTGCGCTCCGTCACGTCGTAGATCGCGGACTGGGCCCGGTCGACGACCTCTTCGATCGCCGCGCCCTCGGAGCCGTGGTAGCCGAGCTGGACGATCCGGGTGCCCGCCTCCACCAGGCGCCGCAGGATCGCCTTCTCCGAGACGATCTCCGCGTAGTAGCCGGCGTTCGCCGCCGTGGGCACCGTGGCGATCAGGGTGTGCAGGTACGGCGCGCCGCCGACCTTGAGCAGCTCCTGGCGGCGTTCCAGCTCGGCCGACACGGTGATCGCGTCCGCCGGTTCGCCGCGGCCGTAGAGGTCGAGGACGCAGTCGTAGATCGCCTGGTGCGCCGGGCGGTAGAAGTCGTTGGGGCTGAGCACCTCGACGACGTCGGCGATGGCGTCCTTGCTCAGCATCATGCCGCCGAGCACCGATTGCTCCGCGGCGAGGTCCTGTGGGGGCTGCCGTTCGAAGGTGGTGCTGCTGCTCGACCCGCCGTCGCTGTCGAAGTACGGATCTTCCTGCTCGTCGGGCACCGCCACCGGACCCGTCACCTCCTCCGGCACAGGGCGTTCACGCGTGGTGTGCGTGAACGCCCGCGCGCGAAGCTAGATCGCCCGCCTGGAGCAGGCAAGTCAAGCTGTGGACAAAGCTCGGGACAACCTGTGGATAGATCGAATCGAGCTGGGGATAACTCGCGGCAGCCTTCCACGCAGCTGGGGACAACTTGGGGACAAGTCGGCATGATCGACAAAAAACCCCAGTTCAGCCCCTGTGCGAAGGCTGTGGAAGAAATCCGTGGAAAAGTCCCGGTGTGTCGCTCTCGTCGGCGTGTCGGGACTCGGCGGGGCTCGGCCACCGCCGTGACAACCGGTGCGCGCACCGAACGCAGCATCGTCCACCCGTCACACGAATGCCGGAGTGGACGATGCCGCGTTGTGGAAACCGGTACTACCGGGTCACTGCTCGCCGGCGACCTGGACGCTGACGTTGGCCGTCACGTCCGGGTGCAGCTGCACGTCGACGACGTGCTTGCCGAGCGACTTGATGTGGCCGCGCAGCTCGACGGAGCGCTTGTCCAGGTTCGGGCCACCGGCCTTGCGGACCGCGGCGACGATGTCGCCGCTGGTGATCGAGCCGAACAGCTTGCCCTGCGAGGACACCTTCGCGGTCAGAGTGACCGCGCCGAGGTCCTTCAGCTGCTGCTTGAGCTCGTGGGCGTGCTCCAGGTTGCGCACCCGGCGGTTCTCCTGCACGCGGCGGATCGTTTCGATCTGCTTCTGCGCGCCCTTGGTGGCCACGATGGCCAGGCTGCGGGGCAGCAGGTAGTTGCGCGCGTAACCGTCCTTGACCTCGACGATGTCGCCAGACTCGCCGAGACCGGTCACGTCAGCAGTGAGGATGATCTTCACGACGTGTCTCCTTCCGGGTCAGCGAGCGGTCGAGGTGTAGGGCAGCAGGGCCATCTCGCGGGCGTTCTTCACCGCGATGGCGACGTCGCGCTGGTGCTGGCTGCAGTTGCCGGTCACGCGACGGGCACGGATCTTGCCGCGGTCGGAGATGTACTTCCGCAGCAGCGTCGTGTCCTTGTAGTCGATCTGCGCCGCCTTGTCCTTGCAGAACACGCAGACCTTCTTCTTCGGCTTGCGCACGGGCGCCTTGGCCATCGGTCTTCCTCCTGAGCGAAAACTTCGTAAGCGTTGCTGCGCCGTTTAGAACGGCGGCTCGTCGCTGAACCCACCACCGGAGCCGGCGGGCGGCGCGGAACCCCACGGGTCGTCGGCCGGGGGACCGGACGGGCCCCCGCCACCGCTGAAGCCACTGCCACCGCGGCTGACCTTGTTCACCTTGGCGGTCGCGTAGCGCAGGGACGGCCCGATCTCATCGACCTCGAGCTCGACGACCGTGCGCTTCTCGCCTTCCTTCGTTTCGAAGGAACGCTGCCGCAGCCTGCCCTGCACGACCACCCGCATGCCGCGGGTCAGCGACTCGGCCACGTTCTCCGCGGCCTGCCGCCAGATGTTGCAGCGCAGGAACAGGGCCTCGCCGTCCTTCCACTCGCCGGACTGGCGATCGAAGGTCCGGGGCGTGGACGCGACCGTGAAGTTCGCGACCGCGGCACCGGAAGGCGTGAACCGCAGCTCCGGGTCGGCGGTCAGGTTGCCGACCACCGTGATTACCGTTTCACCAGCCATGACCTGGGGACTCCAGTCTGGTCGTTAGCGGAATCGGGCCGGTCAGGCGGACGCCTGAGCGGCGCGGGCCTTGGCGGCGCGCGCGGCCTTGCGGGGCTCGACGATCTTGCGGATGACCTTCGTCCGCAGGATCGACTCGTTGAGGTTCAGCTGCCGGTCCAGTTCTTTGATGGTGGCCGGCTCGCTGTTGAGGTCCAGGACGACGTAGATGCCCTCGGCGTTCTTCTCGATCTCGAACGAGAGACGCCGGCGGCCCCAGACGTCGACCTTCTCGACGGTGCCACCGTCGTTGCGGACAACGTTGAGGAAGTTCTCCAGGGACGGAGCGACGGTGCGCTCGTCCAGGCTCGGGTCCAGGATGACCATGAGCTCGTAGTGACGCATGAAGACCATTCACCTCCTGTGGACTCACGGCCACGGGCTTTCCGTGGCAGGAGGGTCGTTCGCGTCGACGAACTGAACAAGGCTAGCAAGCGGCACCGACACCCCCGCCATCACCCCGCCCCACCCCCGCCGACGTTCGTGGTTCCGCAATTTCAATGGAAATCGAAGATCCGATTTCCATTGAAATTGCGGAAGTTGTCCACAGCCGTCGGCGTGTCGGGGTGCGACACGCCGGTGTCCCGCAGTTTCAGTTGAAACCGCGGGACACCGGGTGGGGCCGAGGGAGGCTCGGGGCCGGGGGGAGGCTCGGGGTCAGTGGCGGCGGAGGACCCAGCTGCGGACGAGGGTCGCCGTGACCACCGCCAGCGAGATCGCGGCGAGCAGCACCGGGGCCGCCACCCGCTCCGTCACCTCCGTCGGCAACGCCTCCGCCTTGCCCGCGGCGCGGATCTCCTCCTGCTGCTCACGTGCCTTCTGCTGCTCCTGGGACTGCCTCTGGAGGTCGCCGATGTCCGGCGTCAGGCCCGGCACCTGGCCGTAGCGGGCCTGCGCCCACGGCAGCGAGCCGCCTTGGAGGTCCCGCAGGCTGGGCGGCAGGACGCTGAGCGCTCCCGGTGCCCCGCCGCTGGGCGTCAGGGCCGGTGGCGGCGTCGTGGGCGGCGGCAGGCTGGGGCTCGGCGGCGCCGGGTTCGTGCTGGGCGGCGGCTTCGGCGTCGGCTTGGGCTGCTCGGGCGTCGGCTGCTGCGTGGTCGGCGGCGGTTCGACGGCGGGCTTCGCGACCTTCACCGTGAGGGCGTTGCCGAGGCTGACGAGGTTCGTGAAGTGCCAGGTGACCGCGTCGACCTTCTTCTCGGGCAGGCCGATCTCGGCGAGCCGGGGTGCGGCGGCCTCGGCGATGTCCTTGCCGGAGTAGAAGGTGCGGCCTTCCCGCGCGGGCCCGAGCGGGATCGGCGTCAGGGCGGCGAACTTCTTGGCGGCGTCGTCGGCCGGGCCGAAGGCCAGCGGCATGGCGAGCAGCACGGCCTCGCGGACCTTGAAGTCGAGCGTGGACGGCGCGATGGTGATCTGCTGGCCGGGTTCCGCGTCGACGATGGCCAGGGGCTGGTCGACGATCAGCGGGTCGGCCGCGTAGGCGGCGCCGGCGCCGAGGAAGGTGCTCGCGGTGATCGCTAAGCCGACCAGCCCCGCGGACACGCTCCGGCCGAGCGCGTTCGGCCGGACCAGCGGATTGGGTTTCCCCCGTGCTCCCATGTCTCGTCTCCCCACGGCCGTGCGAATGCCGATCACTCTCTCAAGATTAATAACGCCCGGACACCGCCATTGGTGACGGCCCCGGGGAAAACCCGTGGCTTCCCGCGCTGTGGGACCGGGCCGTTCACGCCGCCGGGAGGCGGTCCGGTCGGCCGCCTAGACTTCGGGTATGCGTATCGGCGCCCACGTTCGCGATGATGACCCGTTGGCCGCCGCCGCCGAGCGCGGCGCGGAGGTCGTGCAGTTCTTCCTGTCGGACCCGCAGGGCTGGAAGGCCCCGAAGCCGCATCCGCAGGCGGAGCAGTTGCGCGACAGCGACGTCGAGGTGTTCATCCACTCGCCGTACGTGATCAACGTGGCCTCGCTGAACAACCGGATCCGGATCCCGTCCCGCAAGGCCGTGGCGCAGCAGGCGACGGCGGCGGCCGCGGTGGGCGCGACGGGCCTGATCGTGCACGGCGGGCACGTGACCAAGGACGATGCCCCGGCCGAGGGTGTGTCGAACTGGCGGAAGCTGTTCGAGCGGCAGGCCGCTGACGGCGGTTTCGACGTGCCGATCCTGATCGAGAACACCGCGGGCGGCGCCAACGCGATGGCGCGGCGGTTCGATGCGCTGGCGCGGTTGTGGGATGCGGTCGGCGAGTTCGGGGCGGGTTTCTGCCTGGACACCTGCCACGCGCACGCCGCGGGCGAGGAGCTGCTGGACATCGTCGACCGGGTGAAGGCGATCACCGGGCGGATCGATCTGGTGCACCTCAACGATTCGCGGGACGAGTTCGGCTCCTCGCGGGACCGGCACGCCAACATCGGCGCGGGCAACATCGATCCGGATCTGCTGGTCGCGGTGTGCGCGAGCGCCGGGGCGCCGGTGGTGGTGGAGACGCCGGACGAGGGCCAGGCCGACGACATCGCGTTCCTCCGCGGCAAGGTCGCCTGAACGCATCGACTTCTTCGCGGTATCGAACGGGAGTGATCGGCATCGGCGTCAAGACGGCCCGCAGGTTAACGATCTCCGGCTTGGTCGCGCTGTGCATGTTCACCGCGTTGGCGTTGGCGCTGGGGTATGCCAACAAGGCGCGTTGCACCGGCCCGCTCTTCGACGAGTCGGGGCGTTCGGAGCCCGCGTACCAGGAGCGGGCGTACGGCGACGTGTGCTACTCCGACATCCAGAACCTGTGGATCGGCCGGGACATCGACCGGCACGTCTTCCCCTACGTGCACGGCGGGATCGAGCCCGACGGGACGTTGTACGGCGGCGTGGTCGAGTACCCGGTGCTGACCGGCGTGCTGATCTGGGTGGGCGCGTTGTTCGCCGACACGGACGCGGGATTCCTGGCCTCGTCGGCGTTGTTGATGGCGCCGTTCGGGTTGGCCGTCGCGTGGTGGCTGGGCCGGTTGAGCGGCTGGCGGGCGCTGTTGTGGGCGTTGAGCCCGCCGCTGGTGCTCTACGCCTTCCACAACTGGGATCTGCCGGTGGTGGCGTGCGCGGTGGCCGCGGTGTTCGTCGTGCACCGGTGGACGTCGGTGTCGTTGCGCCGGCGGGCGACGGCGGCCGCGGTGCTGCTGGGCTTGGGTTTCGCGCTGAAGCTGTACCCGGCGCTTTTCGTGCTGCCGCTGGCGTTGTACGTGCTGACCGAGGGCCGCGACGAGCGGCGGTTCGACGTGCGCGGCGCGCTGCAGGTGGTGGGGGCCGCGGTCGGGACGGCGGTGCTGGCGAACGTGCCGTTCATGCTGGCCGGGTTCGGCGGCTGGTTGGCGTCGTTCGACTTCCAGTCCCGGCGGCAGGTGGACATCAGCACGAACTCGATCTGGTACTGGGGTTTCCGGCATTGGACCGAGTACGAGGGTTTCCAGTCGGCGATGGGCGTGGTGTCGCCGCTGCTGATGCTGTTGTCGTTCGCGGTGGCTTGCGCGGTCGGCTGGTTGCGCTACGAGCGCACCGGGACGTATCCCTGGATCCAGGTGTCGGCGGCGATGTTGTGCGGTTTCCTGTTGCTGCACAAGGTGCATTCGCCGCAGTACACGTTGTGGCTGCTGCCGTTCTTCGTGCTGGTGGCGGTGCGCTGGGGCTGGATCGTGGCGTACCTGGTGGCGGACCTGGCGATGGGCATCAGCATCTTCCGCTGGTTCTACCTGAACATGGCGGGCGAACCGAACGGCATCCACGACGGTTTCACGTCGCAGGCGCTGATGATCGGCGTCTGGGGCCGGGCGGCGCTGCTGGTGGGCCTGTTCGTGGCGTTCCTCGCCGCGCGCTCCACTGTGGACGATTTCCGCCCGGTGCGGAGCGCGTTCAGGTTGCGTAGCGAGTCGCCAGCGCGGTAACGGCTTCGGCGACCGCGGCGCGGAGTTCGGGCGGGCCGAGCACCTCGGCTTCGGCGCCGAGGCGGAGCACGTCGTGGACGGCGACGTCCTGCCGTTCGACGAGCAGGTCGACCTCCACCCAGCCGTGCTCGTCGGGCGGCCCGGCGGCGGCGAGGGCGCCGGTGCCGAGGGAGCCGAACTTCGCGGGCAGCAGTTTCTGCGCGAGCGGCGAGATCCGCAGGCGCGCTGTTCCGCGGTACATCTCGGCTTCCATGCGCCGGGCGGATTCCGCCCAGCTGGCGGCGAGGTCGAAGCCCGCGGGCCGGGCGAAGGCGCCCGGGGTGATCTCCGCGGCCAGGAAGCGGGAGATCCGGTAGGTGCGGATGGCTTCGCCGGCCTGGGCCACGAGGTACCAGATCCCGCCTTTCAGGACGATGCCCAGCGGGTTGAGCTCTCGGTGCACCTCGCCGCGCCAGCGGCGGTAGTGCACGCGCAGGACGCGTTGTTCCCACACCGCCTGGGCGATCTCGGCCAGGTGCGGCACGTCGTCGGCGTCCCGGAACCAGCCCTTCGCATCGAGGTGGAACCGGTCCTGGATGCGGCGGGCCCGCTCGGCCAGTTCGACGGGCAGCGCGGCTTGGACCTTCAGCTGCGCGGTGGCCAGGACCGCGCCGAGGCCGAGTTCCCGGGCCGGTCCGGGCGCGCCGGCGAGGAAGAGGGAGTCGGCTTCGGCGTCGGTGAGGCCGGTCAGCCGGGTGCGGTAGCCGTCCATCAGGCGGTAGCCGCCGTCGGGTCCGCGGTCGGCGCAGACCGGGATGCCGGCCGCGCCGAGGGCCTCGATGTCGCGGTAGACGGTGCGGACCGACACCTCCAGCGCCTCGGCGAGTTCGGTCGCGGTCATCCGGCCGCGGTTCTGCAGCAGCAGGAGCACGGAGAGGAGCCGGTCGGCGCGCATGGGCCGGATTCTGCCCGGTGTACCTGACAGGAGATGTCAGGTACGGCGTTCAGGCTGGTCGCAAGACCGATCGAAGGGATGTCCATGACCACCGGCAGTTTCACCGTCGTCCGCTGGGACGAGAGCGTCATCGGCGACGGCGAGCAGCACCCGAAGCTCGCGCGCGCCGCGATCACCAACAAGTTCACCGGTGGCATCGAGGCGGCCGAGGTCGCCTGCGAGTACACCCTCGTGTACAGCACCGAGCTGACCGGTTCGTTCACCGGGATGCAGCTGATCCGCGGGACGCTGGACGGGCGCGAGGGCGCCTTCGCCATCGAGGAGCGCGGTCACTTCGGCGGCGACGGCTCGATCCACTCGACCTTCGAGGTGGTGCCGGACTCGGGCTCCGGCGAGCTGTCCGGGCTGCGCGGAACCGGCCGCTACACGGCCACCAGCGGCGAGCTCACGGTGCCCTACACCTTCGACTACACCTCGGACTGAGCCCAAGTCCACTTAGGACGAAGGGGTGCAGTTTCAATTGAAACTGCACCCCGAGGTGCCCTGGGAGTCCGCAGTTTCAATTGAAACTGCGGTCCACCCGGCGCGTCAGAAGACGGACTCGTCCAGCTCCATCAGGGAGTTGTCCGCCGCCTCGATGATCTTGCGGCGACCGGTGAGCTCCGGCAGCACGTTCTTGGCGAAGAACCGGGCCACCGCCACCTTGCCCTGGTAGAACGGCTGGTCCTTGGCCGAGGCGCCCGCGTCCAGCGCCGCGAGGGCGATCTCGGCCTGGCGCAGCAGCAGCCAGCCGATCAGCACGTCGCCCATGCTCATCAGGAACGACACCGCGTGCTGACCGACCTTGTAGATGTTCTTGACGTCCTCCTGCGAGGAGGTCAGGAACTCGATCAGCGTGCCGAGCATGCCCTGGGCGTCCTGCAGCGCCCGGGCGACCAGCGCGCGCTCCTCCTTGAGCCGCTCGTCGGCGCCCTCGGCCTCCAGCGTCGCCTGGATCTCGGCGGCGATGTGGCCGAGCGCGGCGCCGTTGTTGCGGACGATCTTGCGGAAGAAGAAGTCCTGGGCCTGGATCGCGGTGGTGCCCTCGTACAGGCTGTCGATCTTGGAGTCGCGGATGTACTGCTCGATCGGGTAGTCCTGCAGGAAGCCGGAGCCGCCGAGGGTTTGCAGCGACAGGGTCAGCATCTCGTAGGCCCGCTCCGAGCCGACGCCCTTGACGATGGGCAGCAGCAGGTCGTTGACCTGCTCGGCGACGCTGAAGTCGGTGCCATCGTGCTGGCCCTGGAAGACCTGGTCCTGGAAGGTCGCGGTGTAGAGGTAGACCGAGCGCAGGCCTTCGGCGTAGGCCTTCTGCAGCATCAGGATGCGGCGCACGTCCGGGTGATTGGTGATGGCCACGCGCGGCGCGGTCTTGTCGGCGGCCCTGGTCAGGTCGGCGCCCTGCACGCGCTCCTTGGCGTAGTCCAGCGCGTTGAGGTAGCCGGTGGACAGGGTGCCGATGGCCTTGGTGCCGACCATCATCCGGGCGTACTCGATGACCTGGAACATCTGCGCGATGCCGTCGTGCACCTCGCCGAGCAGCCAGCCCTTGGCCGGTACGCCGTGCTGGCCGAAGGTCAGCTCGCAGGTGGCCGAGGCGTTCAGGCCCATCTTGTGCTCGACGTTGGTGACGAAGGCGCCGTTGCGCTCGCCTGCCTCGCCGGTGGTGCCGTCGAAGTGGAACTTGGGCACCAGGAACAGGCTCAGGCCCTTGGTGCCGGGCTTGGCCTCGATGCCGGGACCTTCGGGGCGGGCCAGCACCAGGTGCATGATGTTCTCGGTCATGTCCTGGTCGGCGGAGGTGATGAACCGCTTCACGCCGTCCAGGTGCCAGGAGCCGTCCTCCTGCTTGATGGCCTTGGTGCGGCCGGCGCCGACGTCGGAGCCCGCGTCCGGCTCGGTGAGCACCATGGTGGCGCCCCAGCCGCGCTCGATCATCAGCTCGGCCCAGCGGCGCTGCTCCTCGGTGCCGTTGCGCCACAGGATCGTCGCGAAGTTCGGGCCCGCCATGTACATGTAGATGGCCGGGTTGGCGCCGAGCATGAGTTCGGCGGCGGACCAGATGACGCTGGGCGGGGTGCCGTAGCCGCCGAGCTCGTCCGGCAGGCTCAGCCGCCACCATTCGCCGTCCATGACCTGCTGGTAGGACTTCTTGAACGCCTCGGGCAGCGTCACCGAGTGGGTGGCCGGGTCGAATTTGGCGGGAGTGCGGTCGCCTTCGACGAAGGAGTCGGCCAGCGGTCCGGTGGCCAGCTCGTTGAGTTCGCTGAGCACGCCCCGCACGGTGTCCTCGTCGGACTGCTCGAAGGCGCCCTTGCCCAGCCGTTCCTGCACCTTGAAGACCTCGAAGAGGTTGAACTCCAGGTCTCGGACGTTGCTCTTGTAGTGGCCCATCGAAGGCTCCCTCTTGCGCGCTGGTGCGGGCGGGCCCGGCCCGGCCCTTACTCGTCGGTAACAAGAGGGTATTACCTGACGGTAACTTCTGCCAAGCGGCCTTCCGGACGGCTTCCCCGAATCGGGCCGCGACCAGGGGCGTTCCGACGGAAAAATCCCGTTCACGGGCGATCGATCGCCTGAAAGCAGCAGCGGTGTGCCGGACCGGACACTTAGAGTTGCGCTCACATTCCGGCGACTATCCCAGCGGAGGTCCCGATGACGGCGGTGCGCGCGGAAGCCCTGGTGAAGACCTTCGGCGCGAACCGCGCGCTCGACGGCGTGGACCTGGAGATCCCGACCGGCCAGGTGCTCGGCCTGCTCGGACCCAACGGCGCGGGCAAGACCACCGCCGTGCGGATCCTCACCACGCTGCTCAAGCCGGACTCCGGGCGGGCCTTCGTGGCCGGGCACGACGTGCTCGCCGACCCGCAGGCGGTCCGCCGCTCGATCGGCCTGTCCGGGCAGTACGCGGCGGTCGACGAGAACCTCACCGGCTACGAGAACCTCTACATGGTCGGCCGGCTGTACGGCATGACCCGCGCCGACGCGAGCGCGCGAGCCCGGCGGCTGCTGGACCGGTTCCGCCTGCAGGAGGCCGCCGACCGGCCGTCGAAGGGCTACTCCGGCGGCATGCGGCGACGGCTCGACCTGGCCGGCGCGCTGGTCGCCGCCCCGGCCGTCGTGGTGCTCGACGAGCCCACCACCGGCCTGGACCCGCGCGGCCGGATGGACACCTGGCAGGTCATCGGCGAACTCGTCGCCGACGGCACCACCGTCCTGCTGACCACGCAGTACCTGGAGGAGGCCGACCAGCTGGCCGACAGCATCGCGGTGATCGACCGCGGCCGGGTGATCGCCAGCGGCACCGCCGACGAGCTCAAGTCGGAGGTCGGCGGCGAGCGCCTCGAACTGGTCGTGCAGGACGCGGCCGACCTGCCGGTCGTCGCGCGGGTGCTCGGCGAGGTCGGCGCCGGGGAGCCGGAGGTCGAGGAGCACCTGCGGAAGGCGTTCGTCGCCGTGGACAGCGGGCCGAAGTCGCTGATCGAGGCGCTGCGCCGGCTGGACGCCGAAGACGTCGCGGTGCACGACGTCGCGCTGCACCGGCCGACCCTGGACGACGTGTTCCTGGGCCTGACCGGCCGCCGCACCGAGGAGCAGGAGGGGCAGCCATGAGCAGCCCTGTGTCAACCCCGGTCCTGCTCAACCGCGCCTCAGGGGAACGTGACGCGAACCAGCCACAAGAAACCGCGAAACGCGAGATCGAGCCGGACGCAACCACAACTGTGAAGCGCGGAGAGGCGGAACGGGCATGAGCGCGCTCGCCACCAGCATCCGCGACAGCAGCGTCGTCGCGTGGCGGAACCTGGTGAACATCAAGCGCAACCCGGACTGGCTGCTGTCCAGCACCGCGCAGCCGATCATGTTCGTGCTGCTGTTCGCCTACGTCTTCGGCGGCAGCCTCGGCGGCGAGGCGTACCGGGAGTTCCTGATCGGCGGGATCTTCGTGCAGACCGTCGCGTTCAACAGCGCGTTCACCGTGATCGGGCTGGCCAACGACCTGAACAAGGGCATCGTGGACCGGTTCCGGTCGCTGCCGATGTCGCGGATCGCGGTGCTGCTGGGCCGCACCTCGTCGGACCTCGTGATCAGCGTGCTGACCGTGGTCATCATGTCGGTGTGCGGGCTGCTGGTGGGCTGGCGGATCCGCGGCAGCCTGTTCGAAGCGCTGCTCGCGTTCTTCATCCTGCTGCTGTTCTCGTTCGCGATGTCCTGGGTCGGTGCGTTCATCGGGCTGATCTCGCGCAGCGTCGAGGTGGCGCAGAGCGCGGGGCTGCTCTGGCTGTTCCCGGTCACCTTCGTCTCGTCGGCGTTCGTGCCGGCGGAGGCGATGCCCGCGCCGCTGCGCGCCTTCGCGGAGTGGAACCCGATCACCGTCACCGCGGACGCGCTGCGTCGGCTCTACGGCAACCCGCTGCGGGTCACCGGCCCGCCGCCGGACAGCTGGCCGGCGCAGCACGCGGTGCTCTACTCGATCGGATCCGCGCTGGTCATCCTGGCGATCTTCATGCCGCTCGCGGTCGCCCGCTACCGCCGCGTCGCCAGCCGCTGACTAGTCCACCAGGCCCGTGAGGAACTCCGCGACGAGGCCGTCGCGGTCGATCTCGGCCGCCACGTCGACCAGCGGGCCGTCCGGCTTGGCGAACTCGCGGCGGTCGACGACGAGCATGCCGCGGGTGCGCTCGCCGCGGAGCTCCACCCGGACCGGGGCCTTCTCGCAGCGCGCGAGATCGGGCCGCACCGCGAGCACGGCGGCGCTCGGGTCGTGCAGCGGGCAGCCGGGCCTGGCGTGCCTGCCGCGGTAGAACTGCAGGTAGTGCTGGAGGATCGCGTGCGCGAACTCGGCCTTGCGGCCGGGCGCCGCGGCGATCCGGTCCACATCGGGCTGGTCGAGCCAGGTGCGCATCGTGACGTCCAGGCCGACCAGCGTCAGCGGCCAGCCCGCGCCGAGCACCAGCGCGGCGGCCTCCGGGTCGTGCCAGATGTTGGCCTCGGCGAACGGGCCGATGTTGCCGGGTTCCCGCGTCGTGCCGCCCATGACGACCACGTTGCGCACGAGTTCCGGCAGCCGCGGTTCGAGCAGCAGCGCCAGCGCCAGGTTCGTCAGCGGCCCGGTGGCCACGACGGTGCACTCGCCTGGCAGCTCCCGCGCGAGCCGGACGAGCTGCTCGGCCGCCGACACCGGCTCGGGGCGAAGCTCGGGTACGGGGCTCGCGTGTCCGCCGAGGCCGTCCTCGCCGTGCACGAGCGCGGAGATGTCCAGCGGTTGCGCCAGCGGGCGCTGCGCGCCGACGGCGACCGGGATGTCCCGCCGACCGGCGACGTCGAGCACCTGCAGGGCGTTGGCGGCGGCAGCGTCGGCCGGCGCGTTGCCGTGCACCGTGCCGACCGCGACGAGCTCGACGTCGTCCCGGCCCAGGAGGAACAGCGTCGCGAGCGCGTCGTCGATCCCGTAGTCGCCATCAAAGATGATCTTGGCCAAGTCGCCACCTCACTCTGGTCAAATCGCGGCAATCGTTATCCGCACAGTTGGATCTAGTTCTATCAGCTGTTTCAACAAAAAGTTAGGCGAATTATTGACGTTATGGTGACCGATGCCTACCTTCTACGGAAATCGATTCCATCACTACGGGAGTGATCATGGTCGGGTCCGTCGTGGATCGGCCCGCGGCAACGCGGCAACGCACCGGGCTGGTGCTCACAGCGCTGATCATCGGTGTGGTGAGCTTCCAGCTCAACGCCACCATGGTCACCCCGGCCATGCCGGACATCGCCCGCACCCTGGGCACCACCACCGACCTGGTCGGCCTGTCGCAGACCATGTTCCTGCTGATCGGCGGGCTCGCGGGCGTCGTGCTGTCGCGGCTGAGCGACCACGTCGGGCGGCGCAAGGTCCTGGTGATCTCGTTGCTGGTGATGTCCGCAGGCTCGCTGATCGCGATGCTCGCGCCGAACATCGGCGTGCTGATCGCGGCCCGGGTGCTGCAGGGCGCGTCCGGCGCGACGTTCCAGCTCACCTACCTGATCCTGCGCGACGTCCTGTCGCCGAAGCAGTTCGGCCATGCCCTCGGCCTCGTCACCGCGATCAACGGCGGCGTCGGCGGCCTCGACGGGCTGGCCGGCGGCGCGCTGGCCGACACCGTCGGCTTCCGCGCGGTGTTCGCGGTGATCCTCGGCCTGGGCGTGATCGCCGCGCTGATGGCGGGCAGGTTCGTGCCCGAGACCCACGCCGGCACCGGCGGCCGGATGGACTGGGCCGGTGCGGTCGCGCTGACCGGCGCGCTCGCGGCCCTCAACCTCGGCATCAGCCAGGGCAACGACCAGGGCTGGCTCAGCCCGCTCGCGCTCGGCCTGCTGATCGGCGGCGCCGTGCTGCTGGCCGTGTTCTGGCGGGTCGAGAACCGCGTCGGCGAGCCGCTGATGGCCGCCCGCCACCTGCGGTCCCGGCAGGTGTGGCCGCTGGTGGCGACCACGCTGCTCGCCCTCACCGGCGTCTTCTGCGCGATCAACTTCACCGTCGTGCTGCTCAGCCAGGACGAGCAGCTCGGCTACGGCATGAACGCGACCCTGTCGGCCCTGATGTTCCTGGCGCCGCCCGCGGTGATCGGGCTCGCGTCCGGGCCGTTGGCCGGCTGGCTCGCGCCGCGCGTCGGCTGGCGGCTGGTGCTGCGCGTGGGGCTCGCGCTGAGCATCGCCTCGCTGGTCTTCGCCGCGGCCTTCGCCGACTCGCGGTGGCTGGTCTTCGCCGCGTTCATCGGGCTCGGCATCGGTTACAACGGCCTGGTCATGACGACGCTCAGCGGGCTCGGCGTGGTGCTCTCGCCGAAGGAGAGCCCCGGGGCGCTGCCCGGCATGAACGGCGCGGCGTTCGGCATCGGCGCCTCGCTGGGCATCGGCATCGTCGCGCCGACCGTCGACGGCGGCGACTACCACACGGCGCTGTGGATCTCGGTGGCCGTGACGGCGCTGGCGCTGGTCGCGTCGTTCCTGATCAAGCCCCGGTCGACGACCGAAGGCGAGAACGTCTAGCCGGCAGACGTCGGCGGGGGGGGGGGGTGGGGGGGGGGGGGGGGGGGGGGGGGGGGGGCGGGGTGGGGGGGGGGGGGGGGGGGGGGGGGAGCGGGGGGGGGGGGTAGGAGAGAGAGGGGGGA
>NZ_JBWKKH010000025.1:0-16865 GCF_056431645.1 Saccharopolyspora sp. NPDC045839 | reverse complement strand
GCAAGGGAGCGAGAAAGGCGGGGGGGGGTGCGCCGGAAGAGGAGGGGGTCTCTTTTTGTGTGGGACGTGGGCTTCGTGGGGGGGGGGGGGGCGCCGGTTTCGCGCGAAAACGGCGCACACCCGGCACCGACGCAAGCTGCGCGGTGCCCGGTCGAGTGGTCGTGCTGCCGCAGAATTCGGGTTGACCCTCACGTCACGTGAGGCCGCATGCTCGGTGCCGAGGAGGCGAGGACCATGAGCTACTCGGTCGGCGAGGCGGCCCGGATCGCCGGGGTGACCGTGCGGACGCTGCACCACTACGACGAGATCGGCCTGCTGACCCCCAGCGGCCGGACGGCGGCGGGCTACCGCAGCTACTCCGACCCGGACCTGGACCGGCTGCGCCGCATCCTGTTCTACCGGGAGCTCGACCTCGGCCTCGACGACATCGCGAGCATCCTCGCCGACGGTGGCGCGCACGCGCACCTGAAGCGGCAGCACGAGCTGCTGCTGGCCCGCATCGAGCGGTTGCAGCGGATGGTCGCGGCGGTGGAACGCGAGATGGAGGCGAACACGATGGGGATCGACCTGACGCAGGAGGAGAAGTTCGAGCTGTTCGGCGACTTCGACCCGGACGACTACGCCGCGGAGGCCGAGCAGCGCTGGGGCGGCACCGACGCCTACCGGCAGTCCCAGCAGAAGATGTCCGGCTTCACCAAGGCCGACTGGAAGCGGTTCATGGCCGAGCAGGAGGACATCGGCCGCCGGCTCGCCGAGGCGATGCGGGCCGGGCACGCGCCGGACGGCGTGGCGGCGATGGACCTCGCCGAGGAGCACCGCGGGCACATCACGCGCTGGTGCTACGACTGCACCTACGAGATCCACTGCGGTCTCGGCGAGATGTACGTGGCGGACGAACGGTTCGCGGCGAACTACGAGAAGCTCGTGCCAGGCCTCGCCGAGTACGTCCGGACGGCGATCAACGCCAACGCCGCCCGAGCCGGCGCGTAGGCGCCCCGCCCCGGATCACCACAATTTCCATTGAAATCGAAGGTTCGATTTCAATGGAAATTGCGGCCATACCCACCCTCCCAACGGTGATCGCCTGGCCACGGCGACGTCCGCCGGGGAGCGAGGTAGCGTTTCGCACCGGAACAGGTGAGGAGCGTGATGAGTTCGGCATTCCCGGCTGAGCTGCAGCCGCAGAGCAAGCCCCGAGCCAGGGCCGCGTGGGACGTGTACGCGGTGGTCGCGGCCGGCGGCGCGCTGGGCTCGCTGCTGCGCTACGGCGCGTCCCTGGCCTGGCCGGGGCCGTTGTCGACGTGGCTGGTCAACGTGATCGGCTGCGTGGCCATCGGGGTGCTGATGCACGTGATCACCGAGCTCGTCGTCGCGCACCGGCTGGTCCGGCCGTTCCTCGGCGTCGGCGTGCTCGGCGGGTTCACCACGTTCTCCACCTACGTCGTCGACGCGTTGCACCTCGTGCTCGACCACCAGCCCGCGCTCGCCCTGGCCTACCTGGTCGGGACCGTGCTGAGCTGCCTGCTCGCGGTGCTCGTCGGGGTGTTGGCGGCGCGCTCGGTGGCGCGCGTGTTCGGGCTGGGTGATCGGTGATGCGACTGCAGAGCGAGGCGTTCCGGCTCACCGCGATCGTCGGCGAAGGCGACACCTACCAGCACAAACCGCTGTACCACGAGATCGTGCTGCGGGCCAGGCACGCCGGGCTGGCCGGCGCCTCGGTGTTCCGCGGCGTCGAGGGCTTCGGCGCGACCGCGGCGATCCACACCGCGCGGCTGCTGTCGCTGAGCGAGGACCTGCCGGTCGCGGTGGTGATCGTCGACGACGAGCAGCGGGTGCGGAGCTTCCTGCCTGAGCTCGACGGGCTGGTCACCAACGGCCTGGTGCTGCTCGACGAGGTCGAGGTGATCCGCTACGCCGGCAAGGGTTCGCGGTGACGTTCGTGCTGGTCGCGGTCGGTGGCGCGCTGGGTTCGTGCCTCCGGTTCCACACCGATCGCTGGGTGCAGGCGCGGCACGACACCGGCTTCCCGTGGGGCACGGTGACGGTCAACGCGATCGGCTCGCTGATCCTCGGCTTCCTCGCCGGCGTCGCGCTCTTCGGCGTGCCGATCCCGGTGCTCCAGACCTTCCTCGGCGCCGGCTTCTGCGGCGCGCTGACCACCTTCAGCACGTTCAGCTACGAAACCGTCCGGCTGCTGCTCGACGGCGCGCGGCTGTTCGCGGTGCTCAACGTGGTCGTCACGACGCTCGCCGGGATCGGTTCGGGCGTGCTCGGCGTGGTGCTGGCCGCCGCGATCTGGGGCTGACCCGCCGCGCTGCCCGACCGCCCCGGCGGCGGGAGAATCGAGGCGAAACGGGCACGGGAGGGGGATCCGATGAACGACACCACGATCATCAAGGTGGACGGCGCGCACTCACCGCGCGGCGCCCTCGGCCAGTACTACCTCGCCGAGGGCGTCGGCCTGGCGATGCGGCTGTGGCGCGACGAGCCGCCGGGCGTGGACAAGAAGTCGGCGGCCCGCGACTACGAGACGGCCGGATACGTGATCAGCGGCCGCGCGGAGCTGCAGAGCGAGGGCCAGACGGTGCTGCTCGAGCCGGGTGACTCGTGGATCATCCCGAGGGGCGCCGAGCACCGCTACAAGATCCTCGAAACGTTCACCGCCGTCGAGGCCACGCACCCGCCGGCCCAGGTTCACGGCCGCGACGAGAAGTCCGGCTGACCCGCGGGTGGTGTCATGGTCGCGGTGGAAGTCGTCGAGACCTCATCGCTGGGAGACCGCAGCTACCTCGTCACCGACGGCGCGGTGGCGGCCGTGGTGGATCCGCAGCGCGACGTCGACCGGATGCTCGCCGTCGCCGGTCGCCGAGGGGTCCGCATCACCCACGTGCTGGAAACGCACATCCACAACGACTACCTCTCCGGCGGCTTGGAGCTGTGCCGGCTGACCGGTGCGGAGTACGGGGTGTCGGCGTCGGACGTGGTGTCGTTCGCGCGGCGCCCACTGGCCGAAGGCGACGTGGTGGTGGTGTCGCCGGGGCTGCGGCTGCGCGTGCTGGCGACGCCCGGTCACACCTTCCACCACCTGTCGTACGTGCTCGAAGAGCCCGGCGGCGTGGTCGGGGTGTTCACCGGCGGGTCGCTGCTGTTCGGCTCGACCGGGCGCACCGATCTGCTCGGCCAGCAGCACAGCGAGGAGCTCGCCCGGCAGCAGCACGCGTCGGTGCGCAAGCTCGCCGAGGTGCTGCCGGACGACGCGGCGATCTGGCCGACGCACGGCTTCGGCAGCTACTGCTCGGCCGACGCCGTGTCCAGCGGCTCCGCGACCGTCGGCCAGCAGAAGAAGGTCAACGCCGCGTTCCGGCTCGGCGAGGACGAATTCGTCGACCACGCCCTGTCCGCGCTGGACGCGTTCCCGGCGTACTACGCGCAGATGGGCGCGCGGAACGCGGCCGGGCCGGAGCCGGTCGACCTGCGGGAACCGGCCCGGGTGCGGCCGGCGGAGCTGGCCCGGCGGCTGCGCGTCGGCGACTGGGTGGTGGACCTGCGGTCCCGCCGGGCGTTCTCGCGCGCGCACCTGGCGGGCACGATCAGCCTCGGCCTGGACGGGCCGCTGGCCACCTGGCTCGGCTGGCTGGCCGACCGGGGCGCGCCGCTGACGCTGGTCGGCGAATCGCCGGAGCAGGTCACCGCCGCGCAACGCGAGCTGGCGCGCATCGGCATCGAGCGGCCGATGGCGGCGGTCGGGCATCCGCACGAGCTCGCCGCGGACCCGAGCCTGGTGCGCAACCTGCCGTCCGCGACGTTCGACGACCTCGCCGAAGCCGGCCCGGGAACGGTCGTGCTGGACGTGCGGATGCGCCGCGAATGGCGGGCCTGCCACCTCAAGAACGCCGTGCACATCCCGCTCTTCGAGCTGCGCGACCGGACGCACGAGCTCCCGGACGGGGTCGTGTGGGTGCATTGCAGCGCCGGGTACCGGGCCGCCGCGGCGGCGTCGCTGCTGGCGCGCGCGGGCCGCGAGGTGGTGCTGGTCGACGAGGAGTTCACCGCCGCGCACCAGGCCGGTCTGCCGCTGGTGTCCGACCGCTGAGGAACCGCCGGCACCCGGCGCGAGTCTGATCGGGCGTGGATTTCGACTTCGGCGTGCTGCCCGTGCTGGTGCCGGTGGTGCTCGGCGCGATCTTCCTGGTGGGCGGCGTGCGGCAGATCCGGCGGAACCGGCGGCTGGTCCGCCACGGCGGCCGGGCGCACGGGATCGTGGTCGCCCAGGACAGCAGGTGGTCGTCGTCGAACGACGGCCCGGGCGGCAGCTACCAGCACGCCCCGGTGATCGAGTTCGTCGCCGAGGACGGCCGGACCCACCGGGCGAAGTCGGAGATCTCGAAGACCCACACGTCGTTCATTCCCGGTCGGCGCGTCCTGGTGCACTACGACCGCGCCGACCCGTCGAAGATCTTCCTCCCCGGCCACGACGGCGGGCCGGCGGTGATCTTCGCGCTGATCGGCGCCGTCGTGCTGACCGTCGGCCTGGCGGCGCTCTGGGCGTTCTGGCGTGGCATGACCGCCGACGACCTGATGGACAACGGCGCCCTGTTCGGGGCGGCGTTCCTGTGCGTCGGCGGCAGCGTGCTGGCCATCGGCGTCACCGGGATCCTCGCCACGCTGCGCGTCAAGACCGGCCCGCGCTCCCGCGGCGTCGTGATCGGCGAAACGACCAGCACCGGCCCGCAGGGCATGACACGGCACCACGCGGTGGTCCGCTGGACCGACCCGACCGGCGAGGTGCTGGAGGCGCCCAGCGGGCGCGGCCGGCTGATCCGCCGCATCCCGGTGGGCACCGAGATCACCGTCCGCCGACACCCGCACGACCCGTTCCGGATCCTGCTGGCCGGCGACGGGCCGGAGCTGGCCAGCTTCGCGTTCCTGCTGTTCGGCGGCCTGTTCAGCGCGTTCGGCGGCAGCATCACCTGGGCGGTGCTGCACTTCTGACGCCGCCGTTCGGGGGAACCCGGGCCTACACTCGGTGTCGACAAGGCGTTCGGCGAGCACGGGTGGCCGCCATGACAACCCGGCGGGTGGGCAGACTTCCCGACGACCTGACGAGCTTCGTCGGCCGCCGCGGGGCGATCACGCAGGTGAAGCGGCTGGTCTCGGCCTCGCGGCTGGTGACCCTGACCGGGATGGCCGGGGTCGGCAAGTCGCGGCTGGCGATCCGCGTCGCGCGCGATCTGCGCCGCGCCTTCCCGGACGGCATCTGGCTGGTGGAACTGGGCAAGGTCCCGCCCGGCGACGACCTCGCCCAGGTGCTGGTCACCAGCCTCGGGCTCGATCTTCCGCCGGAGACGGTGCTCGCCGATCGGCTCGCCGACAAGCGGATGCTGATCCTGCTCGACGGCTGCGAGCACCTGCTGGACGAGTGCGTGCCGCTGGTCGGGGAACTGCTCGCCGTCGCCCCCGAGGTGCGCGTCCTCGCCACCTCCCGCTCCCCGCTGGCGCTCGCCGCTGAGCGGGTGTGGCCGGTGCTGCCGATGGTCATGCCGAGGGTCGACCGGGAAGGCCGCGTGGTGCAGCGCGCCACCGGCTTCGAGGTGCTGGAGCTGTTCGCCGACCGGGCCTCGGCGGTGCTGCCGGGATTCGCCATCGGCCCGGCGAACGAGGCGCTGGTGGTCCGGCTGTGCCAGCAGCTCGACGGCCTGCCGCTGGCCATCGAGCTGGCCGCGGTGTGGATGCGGTCGCTGTCGGTGGAGGAGATCCTCGACCGGCTCAGCGACCGGTACCGCCTGCTGACCTTGGGCGATCGCAGCGGTCTGCCGCACCACCGCACGCTGCGCGCGGCGATCGAGTGGAGCTTCGACCTGTGCTCGCCGACCGAGCAGGCCGTGTGGGCGCGGTTGTCGGTGTTCGCCGGCGGTTTCGAGCTGGACGCGGCGGAGGCGGTCTGCGTCGGTGACGGCGTGACCGTCGAGGACGTGTTCATCGGCGTCGCGGGCCTGGTGGAGAAGTCCGTGCTGGTCAAGGAGGACGAGCCCGCCACCCGGACCCGCTACCGGCTGCTGAAGACGATCCAGGAGTACGGGCGCGAGCGGCTCGGCGGCGGCGCGAAGGAGCTCGCGCTGCGGCGGCGGCACCGCGACCACTTCCTGCTGCTCGCCGAGCACGTCGACGCGGAATGGCTCGGTCCGCACCAGGTGGAGTGGCTGACCCGGCTGCGGCAGGACCGGTCGAACCTGCGCGCCGCCCTGGACTTCTGCCTCACCGAGCCCGGCGAGGGGCACGAGGGCCTGCGGATGGCGGCGGCCCTGCGGTTCTTCTGGGCGGCCGGCGGTTCGCTGCGGGAAGGCCGGTACTGGCTGGACGAGATGCTCCGGGCGGTGTCCGAACCGGATCAGCAGCGGGCCCGGGCGCTGACGACGAACGGGCTGGTCAGCGCCATGCAGGGAGACACCGAAGCCGCCCGCGCGCTGCTCGCCGAAGCACGGGACGCGGCGCGGCGGACGGAGTACGGCTCGGTGCTGGTGCTGACCGCGCACATCGCCGGGCTGGTGAACCTGCTGCGCAACGAGAACGCGGCGGCGATGTCCCGGCTGGCCGAAGCGCTGGAGCGGCGGGAGATGCTGCAGCACGACGGGGTCGCGCTGCTCAGCCTGCCGAACCTGGCGCTGCTGGCGGTGTTCCGCGGCGACTGCGAGCGAGCCGTCGAGCTGTGCGAGGAATGCCGGGAGATCTGCGAGGAGCACGGCGAGCTGTGGGGCCGCTCGTGGGCCGAGCTGGTGCTCGGGCTGGCCCGCTGGCGGCAGGGCGACTTCCCGGCCGCGCTGGCGCACGTGCACGAATGCCTGCGGATCAAGCAGCTGTTCAACGACGTGCCCGGGATCCTGATGGCGATCGAACTGGAGGCGTGGGTGTCCGCGGCCCAGGGCCGGGTGGCGCGGGCGGCCCGGCTGGGCTCGGCGGTGGCGCACCTGTGGCGGCCGCTGGGCCGCTACCTGTTCGGTCTGGAACGCCACCTCGGCTGGCACGCGGAAGCCGACGCGCGCATCCGGAACGCCCTGCCAACAGCAGAACTCCGCGCTGAGCGCAGCCGTGGCGCGGAGTACGCGCTGGACGAACTGATCAGGTTCGCGCTAGGCGAGCGCCCGCCCGCGCCTTCCGAGGAAGAGCCGGTGCGGCTGACGCCGCGGGAGCGCGAGGTGGCGCGGCTGGTCGCGCAGGGATTGTCGAACCGGCAGATCGCCGAGCAGCTGGTGATCTCGAAGCGGACCTCGGACAGCCACATCGAGCACATCCTCGCCAAGCTGGGCGCCACCTCGCGCGCGCAGATCGCGGTCTGGGTGGCCGAACAGCCGTGACGTGAGGGGCAGTTGAAGTGAACGGCCTGTTCACCGCGCCTATCGGGACGAACGGTCCGTTCACTTCATCCCATCGGACATCCACCGAAGCCGGGCGAATGAGGCGAACAGGCCGTTCACCTCTCCTACCGAGGCGAACAGGCCGTTCACTCCGCGCTCAGCCGGCCATCGCGGTCCGGGCTCAGGCCGTCATGGCGAGCTCGGCGCCGGCGCGGGCTCGGCGGGCCGCCGAGATGACGACCTGACGGCTCGGTGCCGGGCGGTCCGCGCGCGGCGGGCTGATCCAGCTCGGGTCGTCCAGCGGCGGCAGGGCCAAACGGGCGCCGGCCTGCACGCCGACGACCTCGTCGAGGTCCTCGGGCAGTTCGACGCGGCCGCCGGGCTGCGTGAGCAGCACCCAGTCGGCGCCGTCGACCAGCACGGGTCCGGCCTGGAGGTGGATGGCGAGCACCTGGTGCACGCGGGCGGCGAGTTCGGCGGGCATCCGGAGCGCGCCGATGCGGCCGCCGATGATGAGTGTGGTGCGGTCGGAGTTCGGGTCGTGCTCGACCCACCAACCGTAGGAGCGGTATTCGGAAGAGCTGTTCATCTCGACTTTCGCGGGCCTTCGGGGATCGGGGGATGGTGAACCGGCGAGGTGGGTGCGGCGGCTCCGTTGCCGCCTAGTCGGACGGGTGGCACCCGCCTCGCCGGTGGGAGGGCCGAACAACAGGCAGCTGGGGCAAGTAGCTGCTGTCCGGTCAATGCGACCTCCTCCCTGGTGTGGGAACGCCGCTGGGGATCCGGGGTCGACCCTGGCCGGAACGAACGGGTGGGCCGCGGTCGCTCCGGCGGCTCGTCGCCGTTCGACCACCGGTTTCCGAGCGGTGCGTCCGTTTCCGGACGTGTCGAAAGCATGGGCCGAAAGACCCTGGTGCCGAAGCGGGACATGTACCGAGGGGCATACCTAGATACCGCCCGTTCAGGGGATCACGACACGCGCACCCAACTCGCTTGGCTCCCCGCCGCCGCTCGGCGTGCTACCTAACCTGATCCGCACACCTGAGCGAGAGGAGCACGTGATGCGAACTGCTTTCATCCACGGCGAGGTCGGCCGGTTCGAGGCGGCGCGCGGCGAGCTGGTCGCGGCGTTCACCCGCAGCCGGCCGGAGTCCGACGCAGGCTGGTTGGCCGGGTGCCTGCTGGACGACAAGTTCACCAGGGACGGGCTGCTGGCCCGCTGGACCGAAGAAGATCTGGTGCGATTCCTGGTCGAAGTGGTGCCCCGCCGGTTGCTCGTGCCGAAGTGGTCGCTGGTGCCGGATTTCCTGCACCAGTGGCTGGATTTCCTGGCCGAGGCGGGCCTGCTCACCTCGCCCGGCTCGCTCGCCGAGCTGCACGGGGCGGTGGAGCGGGCCGTGCCGGACTACCTCGCGGCGATGGCGGAGCCGACCGAGTGGGCGGCGGCGAAGTTCTGGGACGCGACGATGCGCGAATTCGGCTTCGACCCGGAGGCTCCGCAGTCGGCGGCGGAGTTCTTCGACGCGGTGGACGCCGGCGAGATCGACTTCGACGGCGAGGTCCTGGAGGAGATCGAGCGCCGCGACGCGCAGGAGGCTCCGGACGAGCCCGCGCTCTGGTTGCCACCGGTCGATCTCGTCCACGTCGAGCCGCACCGGGCCATCGCGGCGAATTCGCCGGTCATCCGGAAGATGCGCGCCGTCCTGGAGTGGCTCGGCACCGGCCGCGATCAGTCCGATGTGGACGATCTGGTCGCGGCCCTCGGCGAGGCGTCCGGCGTCGAGGAGGCCGACCTGCTGCTGGAGTGGGCCGAGCGGGCGGGCCTGGTCCGGCCGGCCGGAGACCTGCTGGTGCCCGCGCTGATCGCGGAGCCCCTGCTGGCGGAACCGGAGCTGCTGTGGACCCGGCTCTGGCAGTGCTTCGTGTTGATCGACGACGTGTTCCACGCCGAGCTGGACGGGATCGCCGAGGACGAGGACGCGCTGCCGGAGATCGTCCAGGCCGCGTTGAGCGTGCTGTACTCGCGGACCGACGCGGTGCCGCTGGAGCTGGTGGTGTCGATGGCCTGCGATCTCCTGGACGCGGGAGAGCCGAGCGACCGGGAGGCCGTGCGCGGCGTCGTCCGCCGGATGCTCGCCCAGTGGGAGGCGATGCTGGCGGTCCGCTGCCACGTCACCACCGCGCCGGAGGAAATCGAGGTGCTGGAATCCGCCGTGCCCGCAGGCGTCGCCGATCGCACCATGATCGAGCTGATGCCGCCAGGCCTGTGGGCGGCACGAGAATCGTTGCGCGCCTTCGGCTTCCAAGTGCCCACTGTGGATGATCTGGTGCAGTACCCGGCTGAGCTGCTGGCGCTGGTGGCCGCGGACACCCCGGCCGACGTGCAACAGGTGCTGATCCCGCGGTGGGTCGAGCAGCGCGGCTCGAAGCGGGCCAGCGCGGAGCTGGCGGAGCTGCTCCGGCGCGTGGACGATCCGGCGATCCGCCTGGCGGCGCTGGGCCTGCTGGAGCACACCGGCACCGAGGGCGTGTCGGCGGTGCGCGAGCTGGCCGAGGATCCGGTGGCCGGCCCGGCGGCGCGGATGTGGCTGCAGTCCCGCCCCGCGAGCACCGAGAACGTGGTCCGCCCCGGCGATGAGCTGCTGTTCTCCCTGGACGGCATGGCTGCGGCACTGGACGAGGACGTCGAGCTGTTCCTCGCGGAGTTCAGCAGCCAGCCGGGGCCCGCACAGGTCGAGCTGATCGCGGAGATCGCCACGACGGAGCACAACAGCGCAGGCGAGATCCTCGCGGTCCTCGCCGAGCACCACGAGGAGGAGGTGATCGCGGCGGCAGCGCAGGCGGCCCTGAGCTCCTGAGCACCGCGATTCCGGCCGGCTGGGCCTCCACTGATAGTGAGCTCGCTCATCGTCGTTTGTCCCGCTAACCAAAACTTGTTAGCATTGCGAACGAATTGCTTCCGTTCAGCGAGGGGTGGCGACCGATGAGCGCCGGGCACGACGTTCGGTTACTCGACGTTTTCAAGGGACAACCGAAGGCGGTGTGGATCACCGCGTTCGCGGCCGTGATCGCCTTCATGGGCATCGGCCTGGTCGACCCGATCCTGCTCTCGATCGCAGAGGCGCTGAACGCCGGCCCCGAGCAGGTCACCCTGCTGTTCTCGTCCTACCTGGGCGTGCAGGTGCTGGCGATGCTGATCACCGGCGCGTTCAGCGCGCGCTTCGGCGCGAAGCGGACCGTGGTCACCGGGCTGGTGCTGATCGTGGTGGCGACGCTCGCGTGCGCGATGGCCGGCTCGATCGGCCAGCTCGTCGCGCTGCGCGCGGTGTGGGGCCTCGGCAACGCGTTCTTCATCGCCACCGCGCTGTCGGTGATCGTCGGCGCCGCCAGCGGCGGCCAGGGGGCCGCCATCATGCTCTACGAGGCGGCACTGGGCATCGGCCTGTCCACCGGCCCGCTGCTGGGCGCCCTGCTGGGCAACATCTCCTGGCGCGGGCCGTTCGCCGGCACCGCGGTGCTGATGGCGATCGCGCTGATCCTCTCGGCGGGCTTCCTGCCCAAGGACGGCGACCGCGCCGACCGGGCCAAGGTCCGGCTGCTCGACCCGATCCGGGCGCTCCGCCACGGCGGCCTGCTGCGCACCTCGCTCGGCGCCGCCTTCTACACCGCCGCGTTCTTCATCGTGCTGGCCTGGTCGCCGTTCGTCCTGGAGTTCGGCGCGATCGCGGTCGGCCTGGTGTTCTTCGGCTGGGGCCTGTGCGTCGCCCTCGCCGGCGTGTTCCTGGCCCCGCGGCTCGCGGGCCGGCTCGGCGAGGTCGGCGGCACCATCTTCGCGGTGCTGATCTTCGCGGTGCTGCTCGGCGTCATGACGTTCGGCTCGAAGCCCGTGGTGGTCGTCGCGGTGATCCTCAGCGGCTTGGCCTCCGGCCTGCTCAACACCCTGTTCACCGGAACCGCGATGAGCATCAGCGACGCGCCGCGCCCGGTCGCCAGCGCGGGCTACAACTTCCTGCGCTGGCTCGGCGGGGCGGCCGCGGCCACGCTGGTCGGGCACGTGGCTCAGTGGTTCGGCTCGCAGCACGCCCCGTTCGCGGCCGGCGCGGTCCTCTGCGTGATCGCCGCGGGCCTGCTGTTCGCGGAGCTGCGCACCCAGGCCAACACGCGCTCGGTCCCCGCCGAAGCCGCACTGGTCGGCGAAGAGTTCTGACCCCGTCCCCTAACTGAATAGCCCGATAGGGCAAGAATTCTTCGAGAATTCGCCGAGTTTTCGAAGAGTGCTTGCTGTTTGTTGGTGGTGTCATACGCTCCTAGCCATTTCTCGATCAAACTTGGGAGGTTGCGGTGGCACAGCCGGGCGAACGCCGACTCTTACCGCTGTTGTCGGCCGGGCGGGCACGGGTGACCTGCCGGTACCGCTGCGGCGACCAGTGCGCGGAGCACCCACCGAACTTGACGGAGAACCAGTACTTCGGCGACCTGCTGCAGAACGTGCTGTCCCGCCGGGGTTTGCTGCGCGCCGGTGCGGTGGTCGCGGCCTCCGCCGCGGTGCTGCCCGTGCCCGGCCTCGCCGGGCGACCCGCCGTCGCCGCGCCCGGCCGGCCGCCGGGGCTGGACTTCACCCCGGTGCGGCCGAACAGCGAAGACGCCGTCGTCGTGCCGGAGGGCTACCAGCAGCAGGTCGTGATCCGGTGGGGCGACCCGATCCTGCCCGGTGCCCCGGAGTTCGACTTCGACGACCAGACCCCGGAGGCCCAGGAACGGCAGTTCGGCTACAACAACGACTTCTGCGCGCTGCTGCCGCTGGACGACGACCGGCGGCTGATGGTGAACAACCACGAGTACACCTCCGAGGAGTTCCTGTTCCGCGGCTACGACCCGGAGAACCCCACCGAGCAGCAGGTCCGGATCGCCTGGGCCGCGCACGGGTTGTCGGTCGTGGTGCTCGAAACCGGCTACGGCGCGCCGAAACCGGTGCTCGACCCGCTGAACCGGCGGATCACCCTCAACACCCCGTTCGAGCTGCGCGGCCCGGCGGCGGGCAGCGAACTGCTGAGAACTCCGGCGGATCCGACCGGCACGCGATCGTTCGGCACCATGAACAACTGCTCCGGCGGCGTGACCCCGTGGGGCACGATCCTCTCGGGCGAGGAGAACATCCACTTCTACTTCGCCAACGCCGACTCGGTCACCGACCCGGCGACCAAGGAGCGGCTGGCGCGCTATGGGATCAAGGGTGCCGCCAGCGAGCGGAAGTGGGAGCGCTTCGACTCCCGCTGGGACCTGGCCGAGCAGGTCAACGAGCCGAACCGGTTCGGCTGGATCATCGAACTCGACCCGCACGACCCGGAATCGACGCCGGTCAAGCACACTGCCCTCGGCCGCTTCAAGCACGAAGGCGCCAACATCCGGGTCGCCGACGACGGCCGGGTCGTGGCGTACATGGGCGACGACGAGAAGTTCGAATACGTCTACCGCTTCGTGTCGGACCGGCGGATGAAACCGGGCCGCAGCAAGCACGCCCGGCGGCACAACATGTCGCTGCTGGACTCTGGCACGCTCTACGTCGCGAAGTTCACCGGCGACAGCCCGGACGAGATCGACGGCTCCGGCAAGCTCCCGGCGGACGGCGAGTTCGACGGCTCCGGCGAGTGGATTCCGCTGGCGCACAACGACACCAGCTTCGTGCCCGGCATGGCCGCCGAAGAGGTCTACGTCTTCACGCGCCTCGCGGCCGACAAGGTGGGCGCGACGAAGATGGACCGCCCGGAGGACGTGCAGCCGCACCCGAAGACCGGCCGCGTCTACGCGGCGCTGACGAACAACTCGGACCGCGGAGCGACCGGCAAGGCACCGGCCGACGAGCCGAACCCGCGCAACGGCAACAAGCACGGCCAGGTCCTGGAGCTCGACGACGACCCGGCGAACACCCGCTTCGCCTGGCGCCTGCTGCTGGTCTGCGGCGACCCGAACGACCCGGCGACGTATTTCGCGGGCTTCGACAAGTCCCAGGTCAGCCCGATCGCCTGCCCGGACAACGTGGCCTTCGACAGCCACGGCAACCTCTGGATCACCACCGACTCGTCGGCGGCCCTGGGCGCCAACGACGGCCTCTACGCGGTGCCGCTGGAAGGCCCGGAGCGAGGCCACGTGATGCAGTTCCTCAGCGTCCCGCGCGGCGCGGAAGCCTGCGGCCCGATCATCGAGGACGACCTGATCATGGTCTCGGCCCAGCACCCGGGAGAGGTCGACGGGGCCAACGCCGACAACCCGGTCTCGCACTGGCCGGACGGCGGGACCAGCCAACCCCGCCCATCCGTGGTGGCCGTCTGGCGCTGATCGTCCCGGCCGCGCCGCGCCCCTGACCGGCGGCGTGGCGCGGTCGGCAGAACGGCGGAACTGCGGCTCCTGGTAGCGCGTCTCAAACTCGGCATGCCGGCCCGCGGGGCGGTCGGCAGCGGGAGAAAGGCGACCGATGTACCCGACTTGGCTGACCGCCGATCTGGTGTTCCCAGAGGGGAACCTGGTGGAGCACCTGACCGCGGCGACGGAACTCGTACCGGAGTCGCTGCTCGACGACAGCGGGCAAGCCGTCGAGATCGCGGAGTGCATCGACGACGGGTACAACCACTTCTGGATGAACGCGCTGCACTTCGTCGGGCACTGGGCCGACGAGGCGGGCCGGGCCGACGAGCTGCCGACCGAGTTCTGGTTGCGCGTGGCGCAGGCGGCGCACGCCATGGAGTTCCCGGAGTTCGTGCCGTACTGCCACGGCAAGGCGAAGGGTCTCCCGCACCAGGACCCGGGCGACCTGATGGCGGCGTTCAGCACGATGCCGTCCGTCGTCGACGTTTCGGGCGAGCTGCGCGAGCTCTGCCTGGCAGCGGCCGAGCACCTTCTCACCGACGACCCGTCCACGGCCCGGATGCTCGACGAGATCGACCTCGACGCGCTCGCCGCACATCTGCGCAACGGCGCGTACGACCGGCTCGGCGAGCATCTCAGCGAACTGTTCTCGGATGCCTTCGACGACCTCTTCGAGCTGGTCACCAGCCCGGATTTCCCGGCGGAGCGGGCGCGGCACGCCTGGGCGGTGATCGGCCCGAACCCGTTCCGGGTGGTCCTCGGCGACGGCATGTTCCCGACCACCGAAGCCCAGCCCTGGTGGCGGGCCATCTGAAGGTCACGGGACGGTGCGGAATTCCTGGGTCCCGGTGACCAACGAGATGTTCCGCAGCGACGAGTGCGCGTGCAGGTAGTCCAACTCGCGCGCGAGATCGCCGGCGCCGTTGCTCCCGAAGTTCTGCGTGGAAATGTTCAAAGTGGACAGCACGCCCACCGCGCGCCCCGACGAATCCAGGACTCCGCTGCCGGAATCGCCGGGGATGCCCGGCGTGACCGTGAAGATGGTGTGGTTCCAGCCGCCGCCGGAATCGCCGAGCGAGGTACCCGCCTTCGCGTTCAGGTCGCTGACACCGGACCGCAGCTTCGAACTGCCGTAGGTCACCACGACGTCGCCCTGTTGCAGCCCGCCGGTGTTCAGGCCGCTGGGGCCGCCCCACACGGGCAAGCTCGGGTTGACCTTCCCGACATCGGCCGGGTCGACCTGGACCAGCGCGAAATCGTTGTAGGCGCAGGTGTCGGCGTCCTTCTCCTTGAGCGCCTGCATCGTCAACCACGAGCTGTAGACCAGCACGCCCGGCTTGCTCGCGCCGGCGATCTGGACCTGGGTGCCGATGGGCAGCGACGGCGAAGTGCAGCCGTTGGTCTGCTCGACGCCGCCGGTCCTGGCGCAGTGCGCGGCCTGCCCGAGGTACACCTTCGACCCGCCCTGGAACACGAAGTTCGAGGTGCACTGCGCGGAACTGGTCACGGTCTGCACACCGGGATGTACGGCGGCGGTGGACGCGGCGGCCCAGCGCGGCTCGGCCGAAGCGACCCCGCCGGCCGCCAGAACGGCAACGGCGACCAACGAGACCAAGGGAGCGGAACGAGTCCTCACGATCACGGCCTCCTCCCGGTGCCGCGAAGGCCCGAGCGCCGGGAATCCGGCATCAACGAGCCCTGACCGCTACCTGATACCACACACCGCGACCTGCGTCGATGCGGATCAGAAGCGCCCACGCCCCACGGGGACCAACCACCCCAGGCCCAACAATTCGTGAAAGCCTTCCACGAACGACCGGGTCAGCGACGGTCCCGCAACCCCGAGAGGAACGCCGCCCACTGCCGCCGGGGAAACACCAACACGGCACCATCCCGATCCTTGGTATCCCGAACGGCAACCACCTCGGGGACTAACGCCACCTCAACGCAGCTGCCCGCTTGGCCGCTGTAGCTGGACTTCTGCCAGATCATCTGCTCTAACGGCATGACTGACCTTCCATTTCTTCGGCGATCATTTCGATCAGATCAGCTGAGTCGCTACTGGACAAGGAAAGGCTCCGCAGCTCGGCGACGGCGTCCCGGTAAGCGGTGACGTCCTTCGCGTCGAACAAGAACGCAGGAGCGCGGAAGTGCTCCAAGTGAACGATGGGAGGTGCTTTGGCGAACTCGTAGAGGACGAACGCGCCATCCTGCGCAGGCGTGTAGCGGGTGAGCCCGTCCGGGATCACCCGCACGATCACGTTGTCGAACGCAGCCATCCGGAGTACGTGCCGGAGCTGCTCCGACATGGTTTCGACGCCACCCAACGGCTGTCGAAGGGCGTGTTCCGAGACGAGAACCTCCAACTCCGGTGCGGCCTTGGCGAACAGCACGTCGCGGCGGGACATGCGCAGGCCGACTCTGATCTCCCGTTCTTCGGCGGGCAATCCGTACATGATTTGTCGTGCATAGTCGGCCGTCTGAAGTAGCCCTGGCAGCAAGTTCGGCGCTACATCGACGATGTTGGAGGCCGTGCGTTCGAACTCCGCCAGCTCCACCAAGTGCTTGTGAGTGCTGGAGGAGCTGCGCGCGAACGTGTTCTTGTTTCCGGCGGTTCGTGCGAACTCGACGATCTCGTCGTACCTGGTACCGGTTACACCCAGTGTTCCCAAGATCCGGGCAACGTCCTCTGGCTGTGGTGTGCGAGTGCCGGTCTCGTAACGAGAGATGGTCACGTGGCTGGTACCAACCCGGTTGGCAAGGTCGCGCACCGTCAGGCCGATTTGCTTGCGGCACTCACGCAGCTCAGCGCCCAGAATCCGCGCTTTCGGGGTGTATTCGTTGGTTCCAGCCATGAACCAACGATAGCCCGGAACGTCGCCCGATCTTGATCCATCAATCGTGTACTAGCGAAATTGGAACCGGTACCAAGATCATGGATCCGGAAAGGAGAAGCCATGAGCGACTACTTGACCTACGTCTGGCGCCCGGTCACGGGAGGCCGCCACGCTTTCCCCATCACAGCAACAAAAACCCCTGCAGATGTACCGGTGACGGCGTTCTGCGGAGCAGAAGCGGACGCAGCAGAGCTGCACGACCGCTCCGAAGTGGACTGGATCCGCGAAGACACCTGCATGCACTGCTGGCACG
>NZ_JBWKKH010000024.1:127594-144111 GCF_056431645.1 Saccharopolyspora sp. NPDC045839 | reverse complement strand
AAACCGGCACCCTCTACGACGAGACCACCGCCTGGGCCCATCACGTCAACTCGGCTGCGGCTTGACATTCAAGCTCCTGGGATGTCTTTCCGGCGCGGACGGGGCCGGTCAGCCGGCCCGGTGGGTGATCAGGCCCGCCGACACGGTGAGCCGGATCGGGGCATCGGCGAGTTCGTCGGCCGGTGCGTCGACCGGGTCGACCGCGAACGCGGTCAGGTCGGCCCGGCACCCCACCGCGATCCGGCCGGCGTGCGACGCGGTGCCGTCCGCGATCGCGGCCTGGGTGGTCATTCCCTCCAGCGCCATCAGGCCGGTCAGCGCCTGCTCGGGGGTCACGGGCGCGATGTCGGTGCCGGGCCGGCGGCGCAGCCGGGCGAAGCCGAGCACCTCGCGGGCGTCGTACCCCGCGATCGGCCAATCCGAGCCCAGCACGAGGATTCCGCCGGATTCGCGCACGTCGCGGCAGCGCCAGGCCCGGTTGGCCCGCTCGGTGCCGAGCCGGGTCGACCACGCGTCGCTGTGGTCCGCCTTGGTGTACGCCGTGTGCGACGGCTGCATGGAGGCCACCAGGCCCGTGGCCACCAGCAGGCGGACCTGGCCGATCGGCAGCGTCTCGAGGTGCTCGATCCGGTGCCGGACTCCGTGGGTCTCCACGCCCTGGAAGCCGTCGACGACGTGGCGCACGCCGGCGTCCCCGATGGCGTGGGTCGCGGTCTGCACCTTCGCAGCGGCGAAGCGGCGGACCGCCTCGGTGTACTCCTCGGTGTCCAGCCACAACGCGTCGGTGTTCTGGCCGAGGCAGTCGGCGTGCTCCAGCCAGGCGGTGCCGCCCTCCACGGTGCCGTCGATGAAGAACTTCACCGCGGCGACCTCCCACTGCCTGCCGCGCCGGCCCTGAAGCGCGATGCGCTCGTCGATGTCGTCGCCGGGCATGCACCACGGTGCCAGCCGCAGCCGCACCGGCAGGTCGGTCTCGTCCTCGACCTGCGCCAGCAGGTTCAGGGTGCTTTCCGTGCCGTCCATGACGTTGCCGCCGGTGAGCCCGGACGCCGCCATCCCGCCGAGCAGTTCGACGAGCCTGCGCCGCAGTTCGGCGGCGGGCGTCGGCGGGATCACCTCGCGCACCGGCTCCATCGCCGCGTGTTCGAGCAGGTGCCCGGTGGGCCGGCCGAGCTCGTCGCAGACGATCTCCGAGCGCTGCCCGAACGCGCGGGGCCCGGTGACCCCGGCACGCGCCAGGGCTGTTGCGCTCGCCAGCGCCGAGTGGCCGTCGTAGAGGTTGATGAAGACCGGGGCGTTCGGCAGCACCTCCTCGAGGATCCGGTTGGTCACGGGCGTGCCGTCGAAGGCGTTGTGGTCCAACCCGAATCCCGTCACCCATCCCCCGGGACCGCGCTCCGCGCCGGCCAGCGCCGCGCGCACGTCGTCGAGGTCGCGGCACCAGGACAGGTCGAGGCCGTCGAACGAGGAGATCCCCATGACGGGGTGCATGTGCCCGTCGACGAGGCCCGGCGTCGTGGTCGCCCCGCCGAGGTCGACGACCTCGGTGCCCGGCCCGCGCAGGGCTAGCGCGTCGTCGTCGAGGGCGACGATGCGGTCCCCGCGCACCGCGATCGCGGACGCGGTGGGGCGGGCCGGGTCGAGCGTGCGGACCGTGGTCCCGGTGACGAGGACGTCAGCGGCGTTCATCGGAAAACTCCTCCTCGCGGTCGGTGGCGATGCGGGCGTGGACTTCGGGTCGGTTGCGGCGCAGCCAGGCGCCCCAGCACAGGCCGATGACGGCGACGACCGGGACCGTGGCCAGCAGGACGAAGCTGACGGCGGGCGAGGAGGACGTCATCAGGTCCATGTGCCAGGCCGCCAGGACGAGCACGCCGATCATGGCCACCGCGGAGAGGACCGGCGCGACGACGGTCCGCCAGCGGCCCTCGGTGTTGGGGGTGCGGCGGAAGAACGCGACGACGGAGACGGCGGCGGCCACCTGCAGCAGCAGGATGCCGAAGACGCCGGGCGTGTTCACCCAGATCAGCAGGTGCTTGTAGGGATCGGCACCGGCGATGGCGAAACCGGCGACGATCACCAGGGCCAGCAGGGTCTGCGCGAACCCGGCGACGTACGGCGACCGGGTGCGCGGGTGGACCGCCGCCAGCCGGGCGGGCAGCAGGCCTTCCTGGGTGATGGCCAGCGTGTAGCGGGTCACCGCGTTGTGGAAGGCGACCAGGCCGGCGACGACGCTGGTGATGATCAGCAGGTGCGTCACCTTGGTGAACCAGGCGCCCAGGTAGGTGTCGGAGGCGGTGAAGAAGAGGCCGACCGGGTCTGCGGCCGCCGCGGCGACGATGCCCTGCGCGCCGTAGGCCTGGACGATGCTCCACACGATGAAGGCGTACGTCACGGCGAGGACCGCGACCGCGATGTAGATCGCCCGCGGGATCGTGCGGCGCGGCTCTCGGGTCTCGGAACCGTAGATGACGGTCGCCTCGAAACCCATGAACGCGGCGAACGCCGTTGGCAGGATGCTGGCCATGCCGGGCTCGAAGAGGTGCGCCGGCGCGAAGGACTCGAACCCGATACCTTCGGAGCTGCCGCCCTGCACCAGGATCGCGACGGCGAGCACGAACAGCACGCCGGTCTCGGCCACGAGCATGACCGCGAGGAGCTTCGCGCCGAAGTCGACGCTGCGGAAGCCGACGTACCAGACCAGCGCGACACCCGCGATCGCGTAGGACCACCAGGGCAGATCGATGCCGAAGACGCTCAGGAACGTGCTCCGGGTGGCGTCGCCGAGCAGGCCGTACACGCCGATCTGCAGGACGTTGTAGGAGAGCAGCGCGACCAAAGCCGCTGCTACGCCAGCGGTTCTGCCGAGGCCGAGCGCGATGTAGGAGTAGAAGGCGCCGGCATTGCCGACATGGCGCGAGAACGTCGTGAATCCGACGGCAAAGACGGCGAGCACGATACCGGCGAAGAGGTACGCCGCCGGGGCGCCCAGGCCGCCGACCAGCACCGCCAGCGGCGCGACGCCGATCATGACCATCAGCGGCGCGGCCGCGGAGACGACGATGAAGACCAGATCGCTCGTCCCGAGCGCGTTGCGCTTCAGGCCTTCGGTGGTGTTTCGAGATGCCCCTTCGCGGGGCGTGGGTGTGGACATCGTCCGACTCCCTCGGTTAATCGAAACCGATTAGATTTAGGTTGGGCGGTAGCGTACGGGTGGCGACGCCGGATGGGAAGGGGTGAACGTGGTGGGAGCCGCGCAACGACGGGCGGGACGTCCCCGTACGGCGGTGCTGGACCGCCGGCGGATCGGCGAGATGGCGCTGGAACTGGTCGACGAGGCCGGGGACTTCACGCTCCCCGAGCTGGCCCGGCGGCTCGGGGTCCAGACCGGCTCGCTCTACCACCACGTCGACGGCCGGGCAGGCGTGATCGAACTGCTCCGCGAGCAGATCAGCGACCGGATGGATCCGGTGCCGCTCGAGACGCACCCCTGGGACCTCGCGATGGAGGCCTTCTTCCGCTCCTACCGCGCGGTTTTCGCCGCGCACCCGCGCGTGGTGCCGCTGCTGACCACCGCCACGATCCGCTCGCCCGAGGTCATCGCGGCGTACGACAAGATCGCGGCCAAGTTGGCCGGCAGCGGCATTCCGGTCGGCCGGACGATGGAGATCCTCACCGCGATGGAGAACTTCGTCATCGGTTCGGCGCTGGACCTCGCGGCGCCGGAGGTGATGTGGGAGATCCCGGAAGGGGTCGACGCGCCGAACCTCGCGGCCGCCCTCGCCGCGCAGGAGACCTCCACCGACCGGGCCGAGCGGGCGTTCGAGGTCGGCATGGCGACCCTGCTCGACGCGGCGCGAGCCGAGGCGGCCGCCGCACGCTGACGCGCTCGGCCGGCGCGCTGCGCGCGGCGGAAACGTCGATGTGACACGGGTTTTCCGCGCCGTAGTCGGCTAATCGTCCGGTGTGGACTTCCTGGTCGATGGGCCGACCGGCGAAACCGCGCCGACCATCTACAGTGGTCGATCCGCGGGCGAAGGTGGCCGTCCCGCGCGAGTTCGCCCGCGCACCGGTTCAGGGCGTGGGGTCCGGGTCCGTTCGGGCCGGGCCGTCGGCTGCGAGTCCGGCGACGAGCCGCTCGTACACCGCGCCGGCTCGCGCGTCGAGCTCGTCCGGCTCCATTCCGAGTTCGCGGGCGATCGTCTCGCGGAAGATGCAGTAGCCCAGGTAGGTGGCCGCGGTCATCGCGTGCAGGACGTCGGCGTCGGCATCCGGCGGGAGCGCGCCGGTCGCGCGGTCGCGGTCGAGCGCCTGCCGGGTGCGTTCCAGCGCGGGGAAGAGCACGAGCTGGTCGTCGCCCTCCAGGGCGAGGAGGGCCTCCAGCTTGGGCAGGTCGGGCTGCTGGAGCGCCGAATGCCACATCGCCGTGCGCCGCTGCGCGAACGGCTGCTCCCAATGCGTGTCGCGGTCGAGCGTCGACTGCTGGAGGAGGCGGGTTATCGCCGCCCGCAGCAGCGCGTGGCGGGAACCGAAGTACTGGTAGATCTGCCCGTGGTTCACCCCCGCTTCCGTGGCGACGTCCCGCAGCGCGACTCCTTCGAGGAGCCCGTCGCGCCGCATGATCCGCAGTGCGGCGTCGAGCAGATCGGACTCGGTCTCCTCACGCGAGCGTCGCCGTCGGCGGGGCTTCGCCGAGGTGGCCTCGTCGGACATCCGCGCCTCCCGGTCTCTTGACTGCCTTGCCGGACACATCCTACTGTTCCGTTAATAACGAAGTGTTAATAACCAATTGTTAATAACTAGCAGGAGGTGGATGGTGTCGGAGGGTCGCCTGCCGCTCGAAGGCATCCGCGTGCTGGACCTCGCAACCGTGCTCGCCGCGCCGGTCACGGCGACGATGCTGGGGGACTTCGGGGCCGAGGTCGTCAAGGTCGAGGAACCCGGCCGCGGCGACTTCACCCGGGACGGGCCGGGCTCGTCGGCCACCGGGCGCCGCTCGCTGCAGTGGATCCAGGAGGGGCGCAACAAGAAGTCCGTGACGGTCGACCTGCGGACCGCGCGCGGCCAGGAGCTGGTGCGCGACCTGGTGCCGCACTTCGACGTGGTCGTCATGAACTTCCGCCCGCCCACCACGGAGAAGTGGGGACTGACCCCGGAGCGCCTTCAGGAGATCAATCCGCGGGCGGTGCTGGTCCTGGTCACCGGTTACGGGATGTCGGGGCCGTTCCGCGACAGGGGCGCCTTCGACCGCATCGCCAGCGCGTACTCCGGGCTCACCTACGTCAGCGGCGAACCCGACGGGGACCCGATCCGCACCGGGTACGCCGTGATCGACTACATGGCCGCCTACCTCGCGGCGTTCGCGACCGTCACGGCGCTGTACGAGCGGGACCGCAACGGCGGCACGGGGCAGATCGTGGATCTGGGCCTGTACGAAGCGGGATTCCGCGCCTCCGAGAATTCGCTGCTGACCTACGCCGCGCTCGGGAAGGTCCGGGAGCGGCAGGGAAACCGGAACCTCCAGGTCGTCCCGGCCAGCGACTTCGACACCGCCGACGGACGGCGGATCTCGGTGCACGCCGGCACCGACGCGCTGTTCCGCAAGCTGGTGACCGTCCTGGAAATGCCGGAGCTCGCGGCGGATCCGCGGTACGCGACCCGCGAGGCCCGCGTCGAGCACCAGGATGAGCTGTACACCGCGATCGCGGCGTGGGCGGGCAAGTTCCCCGCCGATGACGCCGTCCGGATGCTCAACGACGCCGGGGTGCCGGCCTCGCCGATCATGAGCGTCGCCGACATCGCCACCGACCCGCACTACCGGGAGCGCGGGACGATCACCACCGTCGTGGACGACGACTGGGGCGAGCTGCCGATGGTCGCCCCGCTGCCGCGGCTGAGCAGGACCCCCGGGCGGATCAGGTCGCTGGGGCCGCGCCTGGGGGAGCACACCGACTCGGTGCTGACCGAACTGCTCGAACTCGACCAGCGCGCCGTGGCCGCCCTGCACGCCGACGGCGTCATCTGACCCGCTCCGCTCCCTCCGCAACGACGCAGAAGGACATGGCACCGAATGACCCCATCGCTGCTCTCGATCGTGGTGCTCGCCCTGCTGTTCCTCGGCGCCTTCGTGCCACGCTTCAGCCTGGCCCTCGCGGCCCTCCCCGCCGCCTTCCTGGTCGCGGCCATCGCCGGAGTCGGCGTCGACGAGCTGTTCGGCTTCTTCCCGGTCGAGTTCGTCGTCCTGATCGTCGGGATCTCCGCGCTGTTCGCCGTCGCCCAGTCCACCGGCACCACCGACTGGCTGCTCGACAACGCGGTGCGGCGCATCGGCGATCGGGTCGCCCTGCTTCCCTTGCTGCTGTTCGGGATCGGCACGCTGATCACCGCGCTGGGCACGCTGCCCGCCGCCGCGATCGCGATCATGGCCCCGATCGCCATGGGCCTGGCCGCGCGCCGCGGACTGCCACCACTGCTCATGTGCCTCGTGATGCTCAACGGCATCATGTGCGGCCTTTTCTCCCCGATCGCGGTGTTCGGGGCGACTGCTCCCCGCCTGCTGGAGAAGGCGGGCATCCCCGTACCCGCGCACACCTCATCGGCTTTGCTGCTGGCCTCAGTGGGCACCGGGTTGCTCGCGTGCCTAGCCGCGATGGCCGTAGCGCGGCGGTCCCTCGCGCGGGCCGCGGTCCCGCTCGCCAGCGCGACGGACCCGGATTCGGCCGGTCCAGCGCCGGCCGGTGCACCCTCCTCGAGCGGCACGGCAACTGCCATCGCGCCCGCGGCCCTCAGAACCGAGGCCCGGGCCGGTGCACCCGAATGGCTTTCCCGTGCTGCCACGATCACCGCACTGGTCCTGCTCGTCGTCGGCGGGGTCGCATTCAAGCTGAACCTCGGCCTGCTCGGGCTGAGCCTCGCGTTCGTGCTCCAGCTCGTGCTCCGCGTGAAGCCGGCCGACGTGATCGACCGCATCCCATGGGGAATCACCCTGCTGATCGCCGGGATGCTCACCTACATCGGGCTGATGGAGCACCTCGGCGCATTCGAGCAGGTGTCGGCGGCACTGCAGTTCACCGGCAGCCCCATGCTGTCGCTGCTCGCAGTCTGCGTCGTCACGGGCGTCACGTCGTTCTTCGCCTCCTCGATCGCCGTCATCGCCACCGCGGTTCCGCTCATGGCCCCGCTGGTCGCCGCAGGAGTCTCGCCCGTCGGCGCGATCATCGCCATCGCGCTGTCGGCGGTGATCGTCGACGTCAACCCGCTCAGCGGGACCGGCGCCATCATCCTCAGCTCCACCGCGCCCGAACAGCGGGAAAAGCTCTTCCGCCAGTTGATGGTCTACGGACTCTGCTCCATCGTCGTCGGCCCACCGCTCGTCTGGGCCGTCTTCGGATGGCTCTAGGGGCGACCCCCGACTCATGCGGTCGATTTCGCGCGAAATCGACCAATATGCACCGGCCCTGCGCCGGCTCGTCGGCACCAACACCAACCAGGAGCGCGCATCCCATGACCGATCTGACCTTCGCCGCGATCCGTGAGCTCGCCGCGCTGATCCGCGATCGCGAACTCTCACCCGTCGAGCTCATGCACCACACCCTCGACCGCGTCGCGTCGCTGAACGGTGAGCTCAACGCACTCGTCTCCGTCGACCCGGACCACGCCCTCTCGGAGGCTGCGGCCGCCGCCGATCAGATCGCGCGCGGCGTCGACCTCGGCCCCCTCGCAGGCATCCCGGTCGCGGTCAAAGACCTCGAAGACGCCCGAGGATTCCCCACCAGCCGCGGAACGAAGGCCTTCCGCGACCTCCCGGCCGCGACCGCTGACAGCATCCACGTCGCTCGGCTGCGAGCGGCGGGCGCCATCGTCATCGGCAAGACCAACACGCCACCGATGGGCGCAGCCATCCACACCGACAACGACGTCTTCGGCACCACCCGGAATCCGTGGAACCTGGAGAAATCCCCCGGCGGATCGAGCGGTGGCTCCGCTGCCGCGGTCGCGGCCGGGATCGTGCCGCTGGCCACCGCGGGCGATGGCGGAGGTTCCACCCGGATTCCCGCCGCACTGTGCGGAATCATCGGACTCAAGCCGACCCGTGGACGCATTCCCGAAGGCCCCGTGCACACCCCCACCTGGACGCACCACAGCTGCCCCACTCCGATGGCCCGAACCGTCCACGACACCGCCCTGCAGCTGGACATCGCGGCCGGATTCCACCCCGCAGACCCGTTCTCCCTCCCGCGCCCGAACCGCCCCTACCTCGAGGCGGTGGACCGGCCACCGCGCCGCCTCCGGATCGGTGTCAACCGCACCCTCGGCATCGCCGACCCCGAACCGGCCATTGTGGATGCTCTCGACGCGGCCGTCGACGCGCTGCGCCACCTCGGCCACCGCATCATCGACGACCGCACCCCGCACCCCTGCGCAGAAACCTTCCCCGAAGTCATCGCCCTACGACAGCAGATCCTCGCCCACAACCGGTTCATGAACGTCATCGAGGAATTCACCGCGCACCGCGATCACTTCGAACCGTGGTTCGCGGCCGTCCTCGACCGCGGACGCTCGGTCACCACGACCGATCTCGCGCGCTACTGGCGATATCGCGGACAACTCGACCGCTGGGTCGCCGAACTCTTCGAGCACTACGACCTGCTCCTCACTCCCACGACACCGACCACCGCATGGCCGGCGGACGGCCCCGACGTCCAGGCGGCGGTGCAGCGGCGCACGATCCCGATCGCCTACACCGCATCGTTCAACGACACCGGAAACCCGGCCATCAGCATCCCCATCAAGACCAGCCCCGAAGGTTCGCCCTGCGCAATCCAGCTCGTTGCCCCGCATCATCACGACGACCGGCTCCTCGCAACCGCCGCCACCATCGAACGCGCCATCGGACACCTGCGGCCGGATTCGGCAGCGGGCGCCGCCTCTTCCGGCACCTGAGACCTGCGGGCTGTGCTCGATCGTCCTCGGCTCGCTCCTCGCCTGGACCGTCTTCGGCTGGGCCCTATGACCGATGGGGCGGAACGTGCGCCACCACCGCACCGGCATCTAGCACATCCACCACCCCGAGGTCGATGATCTCGAACTCGTCTACGAGACGATGGAGCTGCCCGCGACCCCGGGGTGGTGAATGTTCGGCGACACCGCTGAACCGGGCAGCCCCACCGAGGAACGGCTCAGCCTGCTGGGCGGCCTCGCCGTCACCGATCAGCCGGAGCACGACGCGGACACGGCTACGCGCGACTAGGGACCGGGCAGCCGCCCGGCTCGACGACCCGGGTGCGCGCTCAGCTCTTCAGCTGGTAGCCGTCGTAGTCGTTCCAGCCGGGGGTCTGGGTCATCAGTTGTTTCCACGTCGGCCAGATCGCCTGGGTCTCTTGGCGCAAGAGTTCACCGGGCATGCTGAACGGCGGGGCTTTGTGCGGTTTTTCGAGTGCTTGACCGACGATCGTCTCGTAGAGCACGGGCGCGGCGTGCAGGCGAGGCAGCACGGCGTGGATGCGGTCGGCGTAGCCCGCCGGGAGGGTGTGAGTGCCGTCGGGGCCGAGATCGAATCCGGCACCGGAGGTCACCAGCGCGATCTCGGGGCGCTTGCGGATGGCGATCTCGTAGTCCAGGTGCAGGGCGACCGCATCCCACACGACCTCGACCTTCTCGGGTGGCAGACCCTGATCGGTGAGGAAGCGGGCGGCCAAGTCGGCGCCGTCGATGTCGAAGCGCTGATCGCCGTTGCCTTCGGGGCTGAGCCCGGCATCGTGCAGAAGGCAGCCCAGAAACAGCAGTTCGTCGTCGTAGTCGCGGTCGGGTTGCATGCCTTGCCGCTCTCCGAGGAAACGCCCGTAGAGATAACTGCGCATGCTGTGGTTGAAGATCGCAGGGGCCTCGATGTCTTTCACGAAGCGCACCGCTTTCAGCGCCATGTCGGTACGGGGGAAGGGAAGTTCCCCGCAAGGGTTGTCCATCGAGTTGGCCTTCCTGGGCGTGGAGATGGGGCGTCCAATGCGTTGTCTAGGAATATGTACCATGTCTACATATTGTTAGGTAGTATGTCTACTCATGAGGTCGAATGCGACGCGAGCACACCTGGTTCGACGGTTGCCGAACGTGCTGAAATCGCCTGAACTGCCGTACGAACGCGGCACGACCGACCGGATCCGCTGCACCGGGGCATGATCCACATCCTCACTCGCGCGAGGAGCCCCCATCCGACCGGGGGCGATTCACTTTCACTGGATACTGTCTCTTGTGGACGTTGCTGGAGCGGGAGTCGTGCCCGCCGCAGGCGGATCGTCAGGCGGGCGTCGCCAGCGCGGTGACTCCCGGTCCGGTGAGGTCGTCCAGTGCCACTCGTCGTCCGGAGATCGCCAGGAGCGGGGAAAGCGCGGTTCCGGTTGCCTCCGGGCCGTTTCCGATCGACACGTCGGCGTCCGTCGCCGTCAGGCGGATGCGGGACATCAGCTGCTTGGCTCCGCCGAAGGACGCCGGGGTGCGGGCCTGCAGGCGGAGCGACCGGACCACGGCCTCCGGCCGGTAGTGGCGGGTGAGCCCCAAGGCGTTGTCCGCCTGGTGTGACCCCCGGCACGGCGCGGAATCGTCGCTCGTGAGCGTGGTCACCGCGACATCTCAGGCTCTGGAGGGCGTGGCGGGCCTCCGGCTCCTGCTCGGTAGCGTGTGGTGGCCCGCGATTCATCTACCTGTGAGGACGCAGCAGTGCCAGACCACGACAGCTCGATGGTGCGCCTGCGCGGAGTGCGGGTGCACAACCTGCGCGGGGTCGACGTCGACTTCCCGCGCGACGCGCTGGTCGCCGTCACCGGCGTCTCGGGGTCGGGCAAGTCGTCGCTGGCGTTCGGCACCGTCTACGCCGAGGCGCAGGCGCGGTACCTGGAGTCGGTCGCACCGTACGCGCGGCGGCTCATCGACCAGGCCGGCACGCCCGATGCCCGCGAGATCACGGGATTGCCGCCGGCGGTCGCGTTCCAGCAGGCCCGCGGTGTCGCCCAGGCCCGTTCCACGGTGGGCACCGTGACCGTGCTGTCGAACTCCCTGCGACTGCTGTTCTCCCGCGCCGGCACCTATCCCGCCGGCGCCGAGCGGCTGGACTCGGACGCCTTCTCGCCGAACACGCCGGCCGGCGCGTGCCCGCGCTGCCACGGCCTCGGCCGGATCCACGAGGTCAGCGAGGACTCGCTGGTGCCGGATCCGGGGCTGTCCATCCGGGAGAAGGCGGTCGCCGCGTGGCCGGGTGCCTGGCAGGGCAAGAACTACCGCGACATCCTGGCCGTGCTCGGCCACGACGTCGACCGGCCGTGGCGCGAGCTGCCCCAGGCCGACCGCGAGTGGATCCTGTTCACCGACGAGCAGCCCGTCGTCACGGTGCACCCCGAGCGCACGGCGGAACGCATCCAGCGCCCCTACCAGGGCACTTACCAGAGCGCCCGCCGATACGTCCTGCACACGCTGGCGACCACCCAGAGCACGACGCTGCGCAACCGGGCCCTGCAGTACGTGGAGGTGCTGCCGTGCCCGGCCTGCGACGGCTCGGGATTGCGGCCCGAAGCGCTGGCGGTGACGTTCGCCGGCGCCAACATCGCCGACCTCGCCGCGCTCCCGCTGACCGTGCTCGCGGAGAAGCTTCGCGCCGAGCAGGACGACAGCGTCGCGCGGGTCGTGGTCGAGGATCTGCTGGCCCGCATCGAGGCGCTGGTCGAGCTCGGCCTGGGCTACCTCGCCATGGACCGCGCCACCCCGACGCTCTCGGCCGGTGAGCTGCAGCGGCTGCGGCTGGCGGCGACACTGCGCTCCACGCTCTTCGGCGTCGTCTACGTGCTCGACGAGCCGTCGGCAGGATTGCACCCCGACGACACCCAGGCGCTGCTCCGCGTGCTCGACCGGATCCGGGCGGCAGGCAATTCGCTGCTCGTCGTCGAGCACGAACCGGAGATCATCCGCCACTCCGACTGGCTCGTCGACGTCGGTCCCGGGGCCGGCGAGCACGGCGGGCGCGTGCTCTACAGCGGTCCGCTGGACGGGCTGCGGACGTCCGCGGACTCGGTGACGCGCGCCCACCTCTTCGATCCGCCGGCTCCGGTCGGCAAGCGCCGAACCCCGGCCGGGAAGATCGAGCTGCGCGGGGTGAGCAGGCACAACCTGGTCGAGACCGACGTGGACTTCCCGCTCGGCGTCTTCACCGCCGTCACCGGCGTGTCCGGGTCGGGCAAGACGACGCTGGTCACCGGCATCCTGGCCGCCGCAGTCCGGGACCACCTCGGCGCGTCCCGCAGCCACCCGGGCGACGACGAGGAGCCGGCGGCCGACACGTCCCGGCACGTTCGCAGCATCACCGGCCTGGACGCGATCAACAGGCTGGTCGAGGTCGACCAGCGCCCGATCGGACGCACGCCGCGGTCGAACCTCGCGACCTACACCGGACTGTTCGACGGGGTGCGGAAGCTGTTCGCCGCCACCGACGAAGCCCGCCGGCGGAAGTACTCGGCGGGCCGGTTCTCGTTCAACGTGGACGGTGGGCGCTGCGAAACCTGCCAGGGCGAAGGGGCGGTGGCAGTCGAGCTGCTGTTCCTGCCCAGCAGCTACTCGCCGTGCCCCGCCTGCCATGGCGCCCGCTACAACCCGGAGACCCTCGAGATCCGCTACCGGGACAAGTCGATCGCCGACGTGCTAGCCCTGACCGTCGACGACGCCCGCGACTTCTTCGCCGACGTGCCGACGGTCGCGCGCAGCCTGGAGACCCTCCACGACGTCGGGCTGTCGTACCTGACCCTCGGCCAGCCCGCCACCGAGCTCTCCGGCGGGGAGGCGCAGCGGATCAAGCTGGCGACCGAGCTGCAGCGAACGCGGCGCGGCCACACCCTGTTCGTCCTCGACGAGCCCACCACGGGCCTGCACCCGGCCGACGTCGAGGTGCTGATGCGCCTGTTGCACGCGCTGGTCGACGCGGGCAACACGGTCGTGGTGATCGAGCACGACATGACCGTCGCCGCGGGCGCGGACCACGTGATCGACCTCGGCCCCGGTGGCGGCGACGAAGGCGGTTCGGTGGTGGCCATCGGCGCTCCGGCGGAAGTGGCCCGCGCCGGCGCCGGCCGCACCGCGCCGTACCTGCGGGAGGTGCTCGAAACCGCGGGCTGAATCCGCTGCTGCGTCAGCATTCCTGCGCCTTCGGTTCCGTTTCCTGTTGCGGCTTCGGCAGATTCCGCTCGTTGATCAGCAAGAGCGCGACACCCATGGTGATGACGGCGAGGGCCGCCGAAGCGAACAGCACGGCCGATGCGCTCGCGGCGAAGGCCTCCTCGAAGATCCGCTGAAGGCCTTCGCGGGCTTCCGGCGGTGCGAGTTCCAGCGCGCGCTGCGCGTCGCCTTCGGCCGCTGCCGCGGAGATGGCGTCGTGCCGGCCTGCGGGCAAGTCGGCGGTTGCGACGACACCGGCGAGCTCGGCCTTGTAGAGCACGCCGAGGCCGGCGGTGCCGATCCCGGCGCCGATCGAAGCCAGGCTGGTCATCGTGCCCGCGACCATCCCGGACCGCTGGTCGTCGGTCACGTTCATCGCGACGGCGAAGATCGGGGCGCCCGCGATGCCGCCGCCGGTGCCCCACAGCAGCAGCGGGAACACCAGCGACCAGGCCTGCGTGGTGGGGCCGAAGGTCAGCGCCATCCAGGTGGCGCCGAGGGCTTTGCAGGCGTAGCCGATGGCGATCACGCGGCCGGGCGGCAGCCATGCCTGCATCTTGCCGCCGAGCATGCCGGCCGCCATCTGCGCGATGAACACCGGCGCGAGCAGGACGCCGCTGGCGGTGGGGGACAGGTGCAGCGAGTTCTGGAAGTACTGCACGAAGTACACCGTGCCGCCGATGGTCAGCACCCGGGACATGAAGATGGTGAAGGCCGCGCCGGTGAACGCGGGCTCGGTGAACAGCTGCAGGTCCAGCGTCGGGTTGCGGACCATGCGCTGCACGACCAGGAACGCCGCGAGCAGCACCACGGCGACGGCGATCTGGATCAGCGTCGACGAGGCGGTCCAGCCCTGCTGTTCGCCGCGCAGCAGCGCGAAGTTGAGCAACGCCAGCCCGGCGATCAGCAGCGCGGTGCCGCCCCAGTCCAGCGAGCCGATCTTGCCGCCGCCACCGGCGTCGCGGGGCAGGGTGCGCAGTCCGATGGCGAAGGCGGCGATCCCGAACGGCAGGTTGATCAGGAAGATCGCGCGCCAGTCCAGGACGTCGATGAGGGTGCCGCCCAGCAGCGGCGCGATCAGGCCGGCCGCGGTGGACATCGTGGTCCAGGTCGCGATGGCCATGTTGCGCCGCTGGCCGTCGTAGGCGTGCGAGAGCAGCGGGAGGGCGTTGGACATCAGGATCGCGCCGCCGATGCCCTGCACCGCCCGGGCGAAGTCGAGCACCAGCGCGTTCGGCGCCGATCCGCAGGCCAGCGAGGCGAGGGTGAACAGCGCGATGCCGGTGAGGTAGACGCCGCGGCGGCCCAGCCGGTCCGACAGCGTCCCGGTCACCTGGGTGACCGCGCCCATCGTGATCATGTAGGCCACGACGACCCACTGGATGTCGGCCAGGGTGCCGCCGAGATCGGCCTGGATGTCGGCCAGCCCGATGGTCACGATGGTCATGTCGATGACCACGAGGGCCGTGGCGATCACGACCAGTGCGAGCAAGGCGCGTGACCGGGCGGCCGACGGCCCGGCATCGGTCTCCGGCATCGGAGCCACGATTCCCTCCAGTGATATGACGATCGCGGACGGTCGCGATCTTGTGTGGCTGAGGTTAGCCTCACTTCACTGATTCATGCAAATATGCGCGTAAACGCATTGGTTTGGCCCGGTGCCGGTGGGCTGCGTGCTCGTCGATGCGGCCGCGCGGGTCAGCCGGTGGCGCGGCGCACGTGGCCGGCGATGAGGCCGTACATGCGCTCGGTGAGCGCGCGCGTGCCGAAGCTCATGATTTTGTAGCCGTGGTCCGTGCCGGCGACGTCGTGGTGCTCCACCAGCGCGCCCACGGCGTCGAGGGCCTCGGCGTACCTGATGCCCTCGTCGCGGAGCCGGTCGTACTCGCAGGTGATGACCACGGCGGGGGCGATCCCGGCGATGCCCGCCGCGTTGGTGCCCCAGGCGGGCGAGATGAGGCGGTCGCGCCGCACCTCCGGGTCGGGCGCGTACGCCGGGTCGAACACGTCCGACATCCAGGGGCGGATCACCGCCTTGCCCGTGGGGCTCCGCTTGTGCGCGGCGTGGGTGACCAGGTCCAGCGGCGCGTAGTGCAGCACCTGGAGCGCGATCGCGGGCCCGCCGCCTTCGAGGGCGAGGCGGGCCGCGGCCGCGGCGAGGGAACCTCCCGCGCTCTGGCCACCGACGCACAGCCGCCGCCCGTCCCAGTCGCGGTCCTGTCGCGACGCCCAGGTGACGACGTCGAAGACCTGCTCCACGGGAACGGGGAAGGGGTGCCGGGGTGCGACGGAGTAGTCCACGTTGAGCACGACGACGCCGGCTTCGGCCGCCAGGTAGCGGCACCACGGGTCGTCCTGCTCGGGGTGCGCGATGACGAATCCGCCGCCGTGGACGTTGACGTGGACCGCCGGTTTCCCGGCCGCGACGGGGAAGTACGCGGTGCACGGGACGTTTCCGTGGCGCGTCGGCACTTCGATGGTGCGCTTGCGCGCCGGAATCTCGTCGAAGCGCAGTTCCGGCTTCAGTCGCGGTGTCATGAGCCGGTTGAGCACCCGGGTCGCGATGTCGACGACGAATGGCTTCGACAGCAGGGGCATTCGGGCTCCAGACCTCCGAGAGCGGTGGGGCTTCCGGACCTTATCCAACCGCTCGCAAACGCCGGGTGCCGCCGCGGTGCGGAGAAAGGCACAGCCGATTCGCGCGGTGGGGTGAACGGTGCCGCCGAACCGCCACACGTGTTCCGGCCGAGCGTCGTCTTGTCCGGCCTCGCGCAGGCGGTGATCGTGATTGCAGCCGGGGCGGAACGGAGACGGTGAGCGCGATGGAGAACAGCCAGCAGATCGGCCGATCCGCGTTTCTTCGCCTGGCCGGGCTCGGAATCGTCGCGGTGGGTGCGAGTGTCCTGCTGCCGGCGCGAGAAGTCCTGGCGGGCACCACGGCCGCGGGCGCGCTTGCGGCCTACAGCGGCAACTTCAGCACCGCCATCGAGCTGGCCGGCCTGAACCTCGACGACGGGCGGTTGACGGGCATGGGGGCGGTTCCCGGCGTGGACAGCCCGGCGCGATCTCGGCACCATCGCCTGCGAACTCAACACCCGCCCCGCCAAACCCTGGACTGGATGACACCATCACGAGCACTAGCCCAAGCGCTCGGTGTTGCACCCACCCCCTGAGACCAAGCGCGAAATCGCCATCCCGCCCCCACGCGGGGGGGGGGGGGTGTTGGGGACTCGCACCCCCCCTTCCCGTTCGCCCCACCCCCCCCCCGGCCGCCCCCCCCTCCCGCAAAAACTCCCCCACCAACCCCACCCCCCACCCCCCCCCGT
>NZ_JBWKKH010000024.1:0-127584 GCF_056431645.1 Saccharopolyspora sp. NPDC045839 | reverse complement strand
TCGGGATGGGATAACACCATAAAGAGCATTACCCCAAGCGCTCGGTGTTGCACCCACCCCCGGAGACAAAGCGAGAACTCCCCCCCCCCCCCCCACGGGGGGCGCGGGTTTCGTGCGAAATCCGCGCCCCGCTTCCTAGTCCGCCACGCCCCACGCGTGGCCGCGCACCATTCCGGAACGACCTCTCAGACGACCACGACCCGGCGCCCGCGCGCGTGCCCGGCATGGCTGTCGATGTGCGCCGCCGCGGCCTCGGCGAGCGTGTACGACTTCTCGACCGGGATGTGGAGCTTTCCCCGCGAGATGAGGCCGGCTGCCTCGGCGAGCGCTTCCGGCACGCTCCCGGCCACACCGGAGAATCGGACACCGAGCTTCGGCGCACCGAGATCGGCGATGGAGATGACCTTCTGCGGATCCCCGGTCAGCTCGACGAGCTCGCGGATCACGCCCGAGCCGGCCAGATCGAGAGCCGCGTCGACGGGGCCGAGCTCCCGCACCCGCTCGACCCAGCCCTCGCCGTACGTCGTGGCGACGGCACCCAGGCTGCGCAGGTAGTCCTGGTTCGCGGCCCCAGCCGTGCCGATCACCGTGATGCCGCGGTCGCGGGCGATCTGCAGCACCGCCGATCCGACCCCGCCGGACGCGCCGCTGACCAGCAGCGTCTGCCCGGACCGCACGCCGACCTCGCGGATGATGCGCAGCGCGGTCTCCACCACGGACGGATACCCGGCCGCCTCTTCGAACGTCAGGCCCTCGGGCATGCGGGCCCAGGCCGACAGCACGGCGAACTCGGCATAGGTGCTCGAGCCTTCGCCGAACACGCGGTCGCCGACCTCGACCCCTTCGACGCCCTCGCCGACCTCGTCCACCACGCCGGATGCGTCGAGCCCGACTCCGGCGGGCAACTCGATCGGATGGGACTCCAGTAACTGGCCTTCACGGATCCTCCAGTCGACGGGATTCACGCCCGCCGCCCGGACGGCGATGCGTACCTGTCCGGGGCCCGCGTGGGGCTCCTCGGCATCTACGAGTTGCAGAACGTCCGGGCCGCCGAACTCGGCGAAGCTCACTCTCCTCATGCGGTCGACCGTAACACTAACGGTTAGTCTTTAAAAACGGTTACGCCTTTGTATCTGATAGTGTCAGGACATGACCGTGCCGCCCGGACGTCGTGAGCGAAAGAAGGCCGCGACCCGCCAGAAGATCGCTGACACCGCCCTGCGGCTCTTCCTGGAGCGCGGGTACGACGCGGTGGGCATCCGTGACGTGGCCGCTGAGGCGGACGTGGCCGTCACCACGCTCTTCTCCCACTTCGCCTCGAAAGAGGCCCTGGTGTTCGAGCAGGACGAAGACTTCGAGCAACGACTCGCGCAGGCGGTCACCGGCCGGGCGCCGCACGAGCCGCTCATCCCTGCGCTGCGCCGCGAAATCCAGGCCCTGGTGCGGCATTGCACGGCGGACAGCGCCGCCCCGATCTGGCGCATGGTCGACGAATCACCTGCCCTGCGGGAGTACGAGGAGTCGATGCGGCTGCGCCATGCGGAGTCGCTGGCAACGGCCATCGCCGCCGATCCCGGCCTGTCGCTGACCACAACGGCCTGCCGGACGATCGCGAGGTTCGTGATCGACGCCTATTCGCTGGCCCGCGAGGCGGCCGATCCGGAGGCCGCGGTGGACGAGATCTTCCGGATGATCGAGGCGGCCTGGGAGGTCGCCTGCTCTTCTCGGCGTGCACGAGGACCTGTCCCTCCAGGTAGGACAGAGGCCGGTCGGGGATGAGGGCCTGCTGATCGGCCGGCTGGTCCAGGACCGCGGCAGATGCAGCGCCCGGTCGATCGGGGGCGTGCGCCTTCGAGCCGGCGCCGGCCAGGTAGACCGCGACCTGGCTGTGCTCGATTCAGCCGCCGACCAGCGGGAGGATCTGCGCTACGGCCACCGCGCGATCGTCTTCGGTCCGCACGACCAAGATCCTCTAGCTGCGGCCGCGCCACTGCGTGGGGCGAGTTGCCCACTCTCCACCCGCCTTCTGCTTCCCGAATGGAATTGAAGCAGAAGGCTTTGCGGGACAGCTGTTTTCAGGTGTCCGAACCCCGCCCGGTAGCCACACGCATGTCCATCCAACCCGCAGCAGGAGTGGACTGCGCCTCGTGCCCCGTCGGGCCAGCGGGGGAGGGCGGTGTGGTCGGTTGCGCGTATTCGGGGGAGCTTTGGTCCGCGAACGCACCGTCGGCCCGCTCGCGTTGGCATACTCGGGGCAGTCGCTCAGGAGGTGCCGATGGAGCTGGGACTGACCGACACCACGCTGTCCGGTGGAATCACCTTGATCGAGGTGACCGGCGAGCTCGACGTCTACACCGCGCCGATCCTGCGGAACCGGCTGATCGATGCTGTCAACCGCGGCGAGTACCGGCTGATCGTGGATCTGACCGGGGTGGAGTTCCTGGACAGCACGGGGCTCGGCGTGCTGGTCGGCGGCCTGAAGCGGGTGCGAGCCCACGACGGCGCCCTGGTCCTGGTGTGCAGCGCCGAGCGGATCCTCAAGATCTTCCGGGTAACGGGCTTGACCAGGGTCTTCCAGATCGAACCGGACGTGGCCTCGGCCCGGGTCCGGTGCGCCGACCGCACGGCCGCTCTCGCCCGGCCGGAACCCGACGTCGAATCCGTCGGCTGGCACTGGGTTCCCGGCCGGATCTATCTGAGCGAAGAGCAAGGCCACCGGGACGTGCAGGCCGCGGTGGAACGGGCGCTCGAAACCTTCGGTCTGGAATTCGGCCACGCTTTCACGCCCGAGTCCGGGTCGTGGTTCGGCGAGTTCCTGATCCGGTTGAAGAACTCGGGCACGCTGCCGACCAAGGAGGAGCAGTTCCTCAAGCTCAGCAGGGCGTTGGAACTGCGCGTGCTGGACCGGCAGCAGGCCGAGGTCGACGCCGCCCAGGGAGCGGCCGTGGCGGGCCTGATCCAGTCGCTGAAAGACACCCCGCGAGCCGTCGTGCAGGTCGGCTCGGTGCTGCTGGTCAAGGTGGACGAGGTGATCGTGGTGCGCAACCTGACCCAGGTCGAACTGGCGCACTGGGAACGCAACCCCGCCCTGTTCCGCGATCCCGCCGCCGCCCTGCTGGAACTCCAGCAGGCGACGTCCGATGACGCCGTGGCCCCGCATCCGGGCAACAGCCACGAACGAGCGGCATCTCCCCACCGCACCGCATGACGCCGCTTCCGTCGTCGGGTTGCGGACGCTCAGCGCCGGGTGGGTGGCGTGCTTGCGGTTGGTGAGCATGATCGCTCGTCCGGCCTGTCCCGCCTCGGTCGTTTGAATGTCATTTCGCTGTCGTGGTGCTGGGCTGATCGGGCGAGTGGGTGGGGTTCGCCGGTGAGGGCGGCGAGCGCAGTGGCGATTTCTTGGCAACCCGAGGTATCCGCCGCGCGTCTCCTGGGCGTAGGAGATCACCGGCTGAGAGGCAGCGATGTCGAGGAGAACCGGAACGACCGTGGCCACGGCGCTGATCGTGGTCGTGGGCACGGCGGGCACGGCGTTGGCGCACGGAACCTGGACGCGTGAGGAGTTCCCGGCCAGGCCCGAGACGGCGTCCTACGTGAGCACCGTGTCCAGCGGTGGCGGCGCGACCTGGGCGTTCGGCAGCTACAGCCCGCCCGGCTCGCCGACGTCCATCACCGCGCAGGCGTTCCGCCGCGAGGAGACCGGTCGCTGGGTGGAGGTTCCGGTGCCGAACGTCGGCCAGATCGTGGGCTCCCGCGGTCACCGGCCCGGACAACGCTTGGGCGGTCAGCCAGTTCACCAAGGTCAGCCGGGGCGCGACGTTGCACTGGGACGGGCAGGCGTGGGCCGAGGTGCCGCTGGAGGTGCCGGACGCTCCCCGGGTCTCGCCCCACGACGTCACGGCCGTCGGCCCCGATGTCTGGGCCGTGGGCAACGCCTATCGCGACGGCGAATCCCCGCTCTCGCGGAGCTTCGCGATGCGCTGGGCCGACGGCGGCTGGCAGGGGGCTCCGCTGCCGCCCGCCACCGATGAGCAGAACTTCTCCAGCGTCGGCGGCGCCGCGCCGGACGACCTCTGGATGGCCGGCACGACCGTTGCACGGCCGCAGCAGATCGTTGCGATGCACTGGGACGGCGCGCAGTGGAGCCACGCGCAGGTGCCACCGCTTGAGACCACGGACTCGGATTTCCTCACCGTGCACGACGTCGCGGCCTTCGCGCCGGACGACGTCTGGATCTCGGCGACCCAGAAGCCCTACGACGCCCCCGGGCACGGCCAGCCGATCCTGATGCACTGGGACGGCGACCAGTGGATCCGCGAGCAGACCTCCGTGCCACCCGGCGGCACCGGGAAGCTCGTGCACGCCGACGGTGCACTGTGGAGCCTCGGCGCCGGTGCGCTGCTGCGCTACGACGGCACCTCGTGGCAACAGGTCGACGGGCCGCAGGAAGGTTCCCTCGGCAACGGTGCCGAACTCCCGGACGGCCGCCTGGTCGGCACCGGCAGCGCCGGCGATCCGATGACCCCGCAGCCGTTCGCGACCGTCCAGAACCGCTGACCCACCCGATTTGCCCTGCGGCTCCCGGTTCTCCTCGATGATCGTCCTCTTAGGACATGGAGATCGGGAGCCGCAGGTTCGAATAGGTGACGACGGGATGCCGGTGCGGTTCTATCGACGCGCTCCACGTGAGCGACCGAGGAACGCTTCGACGGCGTGCACGAGCTCGCCGGGCGCTTCTTCCGGGACGTAGTGGCCGCCGGGAACGGAATGACCGCTCACGGCGGCCGGATCGGCGTGGTGCTCCCGCCAGACGCGCACGACGTCGCGGCGGGCGAGGCCGCCTTCGGCGCCCCACAGGACGAGTAGCGGCGCTTGCAACCGCAGCCCGCGATCGTGATCCGCCTCGTCGAGTTCGAGGTCCGTCGTGAAGCCCGTCCGGTAGTCCTCAAAGGACGCCCGCAGGTGCCCCGGGTCGCTGAACGCGGCGACGTAGTGATCGAACGTTTCCCGGTCGACGGCACCGGAATCGAGGACGCGGGCGAAGAAGTGGCCGAGGTACGCCTCGACGTTCCCCGTGATCAGCTTCTCGGCCAGCTCGGGCTGCCGGTGGAAGAACCAGTGCCACATCGCGCTCGCCGAGTCGATGTCGAACGAGCGCATGACGACCCTGGTCGGCAGGATGTCCAGCAGCACCAGCGCAGTCACCTCCGCGGGCCGGTCGAGCGCCCACCGGTGTGCGACGCGGGCGCCGCGGTCGTGGCCGATCACCACCGCCGATTCGTGCCCGAGGTGGCGGATCAGGCCGCTCAGGTCGGCCGCGGTGGAACGCTTGTCGTAGCCCGAACCGGCCAGCCCCGAAGCGCCGTACCCGCGCAGGTCCGGGGCGACGACGGTGCGGCCGAGGCTGAGCGGCTCCACGACGTGGCGCCAGCAGGCGCCGGTCTGCGGCCATCCGTGGAGCAGCACGACGAGCTCCGGCCCGTCGCCGACGACCCGGTAGGCCAGCTCCACGTCGTCCAGGCGCACCGACTCGACGTTGTCCCGAAGCATTCTTCTCCCTTGTTGCACCAGCGTTTTGCGGACGGTCCGGCAGCGGACATCAACCCTCGGCCGCGACGGCCGACGGGTGCCGGGCGAGCAGGCCGTCGAGGCGCGAACCGACGTCCGCGCAGTTGCGGCGCACGACCGACAGGAACGACGCGAGCACCGGCGACCCGTCGGTCACCCGGAAGGACATCTGCAGGTACGGCAGCTGGAATCGCGGCGTGACATCGCAGAACCAGATGTCGTTGCGGGCGATCAGCCGCATGCGGTCGGGGCCGAGACCGACCCCCGCGCAGCAGGCGGCCAGGCCGGCGATCGTGTGGACGTCCCGCGCCATCGTGGCACCGTCGAGGGCGGCCGGGGCCGACCTGAACGCCGGCCGCAGGTACGAGCTCACCGCGTCCGGGCTGGCGATGAGGTGCTCCTGGGCGAGTTGCTCCACGTCGATGGACGGCAGCCCGGAGTACGGATGCGTCGCGGACACGACGGCCACCAGGTGATCGGTCCCGATCGGCACGGTGACCAGGTCCTCCGCCCCGGCGCCGCGCGGGCTGCCCCGGCCCACCGCGACGTCCAGCTCACCGGCGAGGAGGGCCGCCGCCGCGGTCGGGCTGTCCAGCTCCTGGAGCGCCAGCCGGACGGCCGGGTGGGTGCGGCGGAACCTGCCGAGCACCCCCGGCAGGGGGTCGAGCAGCGCGGATCCGGTGAACCCGATCCGCAGCCGCCCGGTCTCCCCGCGCGCCGCGCGGCCTGCGTCGATGCCGGCGAGCCTCATCTCGGCGAGCGCGGTGCGCGCCCGGGCGAGGAACGCTTCTCCGGCCGCGGTCGGGAGGACGCCACGAGAGGTGCGGTCGAACAGCCGCTCGCCGACTTCCCGTTCCAGGGCGGCGATCTGCGTCGACAGGGGAGGCTGGGCGATCCCCAACGACGCCGCCGCGCGACCGAAGTGCTGGTGCTCGGCGAGCGCGAGCGCGTAGCGGAGGTGGCGGGCTTCCATGCGCTCACGATACTTACAGAGTATTGCGGAGGCCATTGTGAGATATGCCGGTGGATGAGGCCGGTTGATGTGGTGTGACCTGAACGGGTCGATGATCACCACTCCAGAAGGGCATCACCATGACCCGCCCGTCCTCCTCCGAGACCGTCGCCGTACTCGTGCACGGCGCCTGGCACTCCGCGCTGCACTGGGCCGCGACGCAGCGCGCCCTCGCGCGCCACGGTCTCGCCAGCGTCGCAGTCGACCTCCCCGGCAGCGGGCTCGACGCACCCGTCCCGACCGGCTTCCTCGCGCCCGGTCAGCCCGGGCTCACCAGCGAGAAGTCGGCCCTGAGCGACGTCACGATGCAGGACAGCACCGATGTCGTGCTCGACGCCCTCGTCGACGTCCGCACGCGGTACCGCAACGTCGTCCTGGTCGCCCACAGTGCGGGCGGTGGCCCCGCCTCGGCGGCCGCGGAGCAGGTTCCCGAGCTCATCGACCACCTCGTGTACCTGTCGTCGTTCGTCCCCGCCGGCCGCCCCCGGGCCGCCGACTACATGGAAGCCCCGGAGCACGCGGCCGCCGTCCAGCTCCCGGCGGTCGGCGATCCGGCGGAGCTGGGTGCCTTCCGGATCAATCCGCTGTCCGCTGATCCGGCCGACGTCGTCGCCATCCGCCGGGCCTTCCTGAGCGATCTGCCCGCGACGGCGCCGGATTCCTGGCGGCAGTTCCTGCACCCGGACCTGCCGCTGAGCACCTTCACCACGGCGGTACCGGTCTCGCCCGGGCGCTGGGGGCGCATCCCGCGCACCTTCATCCGGCTGACCGACGACCTGGCGATGCCGCCGGCGACCCAGGACCTGATGATCGCGGAAGCCGACCAGGTGGTGCCGGACCGGCCGATGGCGGTGCGCTCGCTGCCGGGCGGCCACTCGCCGTTCATGACGCGACCAGTGGAGCTGGCGACGCTGCTCGCCACCGTCGCCTTGCAGCCGGTCACTCGATGACGGACCCGCATTCCGGTGTGCCGGCAGGACGTTTCGTCCTGCCGGTCGTCCTGTCCGGGGTCTTCGTCCAGCTCGTCAGCGTGACCGTCATGCAGGTGGCGGTGCTCGACGTGCAGCGGGATCTCGGTGCCGGCCCGGGCGAGGGACAGCTCGTCCTGGCCGGCTACACCCTCACCTACGCCTGCTCGCTGATCCTCTCGGCACGGCTGGGCGACCGGTACGGGTACCGGCGGATGTTCGTCACCGGGATGGCGGTGTTCACCGGTGCGGCGATCGGGTCGGCCGCGGCGCCCGAAGCCTGGCTGCTGGTCGCGGGCCGCCTGGTGCAGGGCGTCGGCAGCGGGATCATGGCCCCGCAGATCTTGTCGATCATCCAGTCGGCGCTGCCCGCGAGCCGCCGTCCCGCCGCGCTGAGCGCCTACGGCGCGACCATGGCGGCGGCATCGCTGGCGGGCCCGTTGCTGGGCGGAGTCCTGGTCCAGCTCGATCCGCTGGGCCTGGGCTGGCGGGCCGCGATGCTCCTGACCGTTCCGGTCGGGCTCGCCGCCCTCCTGCTCTCGCCCTCGCTGCCGTCCGTCCGAACAGGACGGACCGGTGGGCGCATCGATTCGATCGGAGCGGGCCTGAGCCTGGTGGGAACGGCACTGCTGGTGCTGCCGCTGACGGTGGGGCGCGACGCGGGCTGGCCGATGTGGACGTGGGCGAGCCTGGCGTCGGCGGTGGCGGTGCTGGCCGGATTCGCGGTTTCCCAGCGAAGAGCGGCAGATCCGCTCGTCCACCCCGCCGCGCTGGCCGACCCGTCGACGAGGTGGGGACTGGGGGTCGTGCTCGTCTTCAACGCCGGGGTGCCCTCCTTCACCCTGCTGCTGTCGATTCACCTGCAGGGCACGCAAGGCTGGAGCCCGGTGCAGACGGCGCTGACGATCACCCCCTACGCCGTCGGGGCGCTGGGCGGCAGCGGTGTCGCGAACGTCCTCGGGAAGCGCTTCGGGGCCTGGACCCTGGCCGCTTCGGCCGTCGCGATGGGGATCGTGTCCGTCGCCGTCGCGGCGACCGTTGACGATCCGGCCACCAGGTGGGTGCTGTGGCTCGTCCTGGGCCTGGGCGGAGTCGCCTTCGGGATGTTCACCGCCTCGGCGTTCACCCAGATCATCGCCAGGGCCCGAGCCGAAGCCGCAGTCTCGGTCTCGGGCCTGCTGCCGACGGCGCAGCAGCTCGGCGGGACGCTGGGAGTCGCGCTCGCGGGTGTGGCCTACTCGACGCCCGCCACGAGCAGCGGCGATGCGATGTGGCACGCGATGACGTACGAGGCGGTGGTGTTCGCCCTGGCGGCGGCCTTCGCGGTCCGCCTCCTCACCCACCACGAGGCCGTTCACCACGGGCAACCCACCGCCAACGCGGCATAGATCGGGGGAGCGCCACCTGCCGGAAACCGGGGACGCCGGTCAGAGGCGTGTGGTGTGGTCGGTGGTGTCCAGGGTGCGGGTGAGGGCGTGGGCTTCGTGGAGGAGGAGGGCGCCGAGTTCGGGTTGCCGCTCCGGGCGGAAGCGGGTCTCGATGCCGGTCAGCGTCAGGGCCCATGCCGGTTGCCCGGCGCGGTCGAACACCGCCGCCGCCATGCCCCAGCTCCCCTCGACCACCAGGCCGGGGTTGACGGCGTAGCCGTCGCGGCGGGTGCGGGCGATGCGGGCGCGCACCGCCTCGGGGGAGTGCGTCCCGCCCCACCGGCCCGTCAGATCGGTCCGCTCCAGGTAGGCGTCGATCTCCGCGTCGCCGAAGAAGGACAGGATGACCAGGCCGGCGGAGACGACGCCGAGCGGGAACCGGGCGCCCTCGTAGAGCACGAACGACCGGATCGGGAAGTCGCCGTCCTCGCGGAGCAGGCACACCGTCTCCTCGCCCCGCAGGGCCGAGAAGAACGCGCTCTCGCCGGTCTTCGCCGCCAGTCGGTGCACGCTCGCGCGGGCGTGGTGCGTGACGTCGTAGCGGGTGCCCGCCGTCTGCCCCAGCAGGTACAGCTCGGGGCCTAGGAACCACCGGCCGGTGCGCCGGTCGCGGTCGACGAACCCCTCGTCCGCCAGGGAGCTGAGCAGGCGGTGCACGGTCGGCCGGGGGAGGTCCGTGGCCCGGGCGAGGTCGCTGGTGGCCGCCCCCGCCTCGTTGACGGCCGACAGCGCCCGGAGCACGGAGCCGACCCGGCCGATCAGATGGGCGTTCGCGCTGGTGCTCATGCCCGCATCCTAGCGTTCACTCAGTGAACGCTCAGGATGGGCAATGGTCATCCGATGAACGGATCGGCCGTCGTTCGGCCTTGTTTCTTGCGGTGAACAGCAAGTTGCTTCTTTACTGCTGCTGTTCGTCCAGCGGACCGATGAAGAGGTGATGAGTTGTCAAAGCTGCGCCCGAGTGCGGCGGAGGCACTGGCCGACGTGCTCGAAGACGGGATGACGATCGCCGTCGGAGGCTTCGGCCTGTGCGGCATCCCGAGCGACCTCATCGAGGTCGTCCGCGACAGCGGGGTCACCGGTTTGACGTTGGTCTCCAACAACATGGGCGTCGACGGCAAGGGGCTCGGGCTGCTGCTCGAGAACCGCCAGGTCGCCAAGGTGATCGCGTCCTACGTCGGCGAGAACAAGCTGTTCGCCCAGCAGTACCTGGACAAGGAGCTGGAGGTGGAGTTCGCGCCGCAGGGGACGCTGTCCGAGCGGATGCGGGCCGGCGGCGCGGGCATCGCCGCGTTCTACACCCGCGCCGGCGTCGGGACCCCGGTGGCCGACGGCAAGCCGTTGGCGGAGTTCGACGGCGTGACCTACGTCCAGGAGCGGGCGATCATCGCCGATGTGGCGCTCGTGCACGCGCACACCGCGGACCCCGCGGGCAACCTCGTCTACCGGTCGAGCGCGCGGAACTTCAACCCGGTCGTCGCAACCTGCGCGAAGGTCGCGGCGGTCGAGGTCGAGCACCTGAGCGAGGAGTACCTCGACCCGGAACTGGTCGTGACCCCGGGCATCTACGTCGACCGGCTGGTCCTCGCCCGGCCCCGCATCAAGGACATCGAGAAGCGCACGGTGCGCCCCCGCGCCACCGCCCCGGCCGACTAGGGAGTGTTTCGAAATTGGTTTGCGTGGCGGTGCGGGTGGCGGAACCTCAGAGGCCTTCTCGCTGTGGGATCCCCGACATCATGAATGACCAATTCACCACGTCGGGGCTGTCCTCGCGAGAAGACCTCTGAGAACCCGCGGCGGTGCCGGCTGCGTCCCACACCGCAAGCGGCTGCCGCCGCTTATTAAACGACCTAGGAGCAACCATGACCTGGACCCGCGACGAGATGGCGGCGCTGGCCGCCGCCGAACTCCGCGACGGCGACTACGTCAACCTCGGGATCGGCATCCCGACCCTGGTCGCCAACCACATCCCGGACGGCGTGCAGGTGACCCTGCAGAGCGAGAACGGCATCCTGGGCCTGGGGCCGTTCCCCTACGAGGGCGAGGAGGACGCCGACCTCATCAACGCCGGGAAGCAGACCGTCACGATCAATCCCGGGGCGAGCTACTTCGACTCCGCGGTCTCCTTCGGGATGATGCGCGGCGGGCACATCGACATCGCCGTCCTGGGCGCGCTCCAGGTTAGTGAGGGCGGTGACCTGGCGAACTGGACGATCCCCGGCGCCCTGGTGAAGGGCATGGGCGGCGCCATGGACCTGGTCGTCGGCGCCCGCCGGATCGTCGTGCTCACCGACCACGTGGCCAAGGACGGCAGCCCGAAGATCGTCGAGCAGTGCACGCTGCCGCTGACCGGTGCGGGCGTGGTCGACCGGATCGTCACGGACCTGGCGGTGCTCGACGTGACCGCGGAGGGCCTCAGCCTGGTCTCGCTGGCCCCGGGCGTCACCGAGGGCGAGGTCCGGGAGAAGACCGGTGCCAAGATCCGGCAGCCGGTCGCGACGGCGTGACTTTCCGAGCAGGCGTAGCGGTTCTTGGCCGCGATGGACGGAATTGGGGAGTAGAGCAGTGAACAGTGCACGGAGCGGCAGCGGTTCTGTGATCGTGGCGGGGGCGCGTACTCCGATGGGGCGGTTGCTGGGCTCGCTGAAGGGTTTCTCGGGTGCGCAGTTGGGTGGGTTCGCGATCCGGGCTGCGTTGGAGCGGGCCGGGGTGCGGCCGGATCAGGTCGAGTACACGATCATGGGTCAGGTGCTGACCGCGGGTGCGGGGCAGATTCCGGCGCGGCAGGCCGCGGTGGCGGCGGGTATTCCGATGGGTGTGCCGGCGTTGACGATCAACAAGGTGTGCTTGTCGGGGCTGGATGCGATCGCGTTGGCGGATCAGTTGATCCGGGCGGGTGAGTTCGATGTGGTGGTCGCGGGTGGTCAGGAGTCGATGACGGGGGCGCCGCATTTGCTGGCGGGGTCGCGTGAGGGCTTCAAGTTCGGTGATGTGCAGATGCTGGATCACATGTCGCATGATGGTTTGTTCTGCGCGTTCGATCAGGTCGCGATGGGGTTGTCCACGGAGAAGCACAACGCGCGGTACGGGTTGACGCGGGAGGAGCAGGACGCGTTCGCGGCGCGGTCGCATCAGCGGGCGGCGGCGGCTGTGCAGCGGGGTGTGTTCGCGGAGGAGATCGTGCCGGTGGAGGTGTCGCGGCGTAAGGGTGATCCGTTGGTGGTGGACGCGGATGAGGGTATTCGCGGGGATACCACGGTGGAGGGGTTGGCGAGGTTGCGTCCGGCGTTCGCCTCGGATGGGACGATCACGGCGGGGTCGGCGTCGCAGATTTCCGATGGTGCGGCGGCGGTGGTGGTGATGAGCCGGGCCAAGGCCGAGGAGTGGGGGTTGTCCTGGCTGGCCGAGGTCGGTGCGCATGGTGTGGTCGCGGGGCCGGATGCGAGTCTGCATGAGCAGCCGTCGAATGCGATCAAGGCGGCGTGCGCCAGGGAGCGGATCGAGGCGGGGGAGCTGGATCTGGTGGAGGTCAACGAGGCGTTCGCGGCGGTGGGGATCGTGTCGACGCGTGCGTTGGGTGTTGATGAGCAGCGGGTCAACGTCAATGGTGGTGCGATCGCGTTGGGGCATCCGATCGGGATGTCGGGTGCGCGGTTGGCGTTGCATCTGGCGTTGGAGTTGAAGCGTCGTGGTGGTGGGGTCGGTGCGGCGGCGTTGTGCGGTGGTGGTGGGCAGGGCGACGCCCTGATCCTCCGCGTACCGACCGCCTGACGGACGAAAAGCCCGCTGACATGTGCGGAAAGCCCATGTCAGCGGGCTTTTTCGGCTGGGGTCGCCGAGTCAGCGGCGCCAGTTCGGTTCGCGCTGTTCCAGGAACGACGCGATGCCTTCGCGAGCCTCCTCGGTGGTGATGATCTGCGCGGCGCGCGTTGCCGCGGTGTCCGCTTCCTGCTCCAGGGAGCCGCGGATGGCGGCGGCGGTCAGCTGCTTCGTGGCGGCGAGGGCCGCTGGAGCGGCGCCCCGCAATCCGTCGAGGACGGGAGCGAGGGCTTCGTCGACGTCGTCGGCGACGGCCGACACCAACCCGATGCGCGCTGCCTCCGCGGCGTCGAATCGTTCACCGGTGAGGAAGTAGCGGCTCACCGCCCGCCTGTCGAGGCGGGGAAGGAGCGTGGTCGACGAGACGACCGGCGTCAGCCCGAGGCGCACGTCGATGATCGCGAAGGTCGCGGTCGTCGCGGCAACCGCGATGTCGCAGGCGCCGAGCAGTGCGAGGCCGGCTGCCCTGGCGTGGCCGGTCACCCGGGCGACGACGGGCTTGGGCGATCCGGCTATTTCCCGGAGCAGGCCGAGGACCTGTCGCGGCCCGGTCGCGTGGTCGGCCATGCCGAGGGCCTCGCGCACGTCGATCCCGGCGCAGAACACGGGGCCGGTGTGGGTGATCAGGATCGCCCGTACGTCCACATCGGACGATTCCTGGGCAAGCGCTCGGGTCAGCTCGGTGATGAGGGCGGTGGACAAGGCGTTCCGGTTCTGCGGTGAGTCGAGCGTGAGCGTGGCGATGCCGCGGTCGTAGGAACGCAGCACGTGTGCGGGCGTGGGCATGTTCGTGCGACTCCGAAGATCGAGCTGCCAGTGGCAGGCTCTCCAGCCGTTGTGGGCTAGGAAAGCGGGGTTCGGTACGTCTCGCGGAGCGTCAAGACGGTGATCAACGTCAGCGCGGTGCACCCGACGAGGTACCAGCCGTACCAGGAGACGTGCCCGGCGGCCTGCAGGGCGGTCGCGATGGTCGGGGCGGTCCCGCCGAAGATCGCCACAGCGACCGAGTACGGCACGCCGACTCCGGTGACGCGCACGCGAGCGGGGAAGATCTCCACCATCACGGCTGCCGCGATCGCCGTCATGCAGCTGAGGAGCAGCAGGCCCGCGGCCTGGACGAGGATCAGCCGGATCATGCTGCCACCGGCCAGATCCAGCAGCGGAACGGCGCCCGCGCAGAAGCCCACCGAGTAGACCAGGAGCAGGGGTTTGGCTGAGCACCCGGGAGTAGCCGTAGCCGGGGGCCCGCGTCGGTTCGAGCGAAGCGCCGGCGAGGTGCTCGACCAGGTTGAAGGCGATCATCGTGTCGGCCATCGGCACCTCGACGTGCTGCCCGAGGCCGGTCCGGTCCCGGTGGCGCAGGGCGGCGAGCAGGGACTGGACGATCACCAGGCCGCAGACCTTGTCCGCGATGACGGTCGGCACGTAGTACGGCTCGCCGGTGACGCGTTCGTTGAGCGCGACCAGGCCGGAAGCGGCCTGCAGGATGTCGTCGTAGGCCGCGTTGCCGCTCAGCGGCGAGTCGCTCCGGAAACCCTGGGCGTTGACGTAGACCAGGCCTGGGTTGATCTCCGCCACGTCGTCGTAGGACAGGCCGAGGCGGCGCAGGGCGTCCGGCCGGACGTTGGTGAGGAAGGCATCCGCGGTGCGCAGCAGCGCCAGCAGCGCGTCATGCCCGGTCGCCGTCTTCAGGTCGAGTTCCACGCTGCGCTTGTTGCGGTTGATGTTCAGGGTGGCGCCCGCCATGCCCTGGTTCCGCTTGGGCTCGAAATGCCGGGTCGGGTCGCCTCCCGGGGCCTCGATCTTGATGACGTCCGCGCCGAGGTCGCCGAGCTGCGCGCCCGCGTAGGGGCCCATGACCACCGTGGCCAGCTCGACGATCCGCAGCCCGGACAGCGGGCCCTCGGGGGCGGGATGTTCCGTCGCCATGGTCAATTCCTCCTGCGATCGGCCGGGCGCACCACGGGAGTTCAGGTGGCGCGCGGACCATTGAAAGCGGGTGAATTGATCCATCGCCAATATTTCTTTGGCGTCGATTGATAGGATCAACCATATGGATCTGACGCCGCGGCTCCTGGAGCAGTTCGTGGTCCTCGCCGAGGAGCGGCATTTCGGACGCGCGGCAGAGCGGCTCTCGATGAGCCAGCCCCCGCTCAGCCAGGCACTTCAGCGGCTGGAGCGGCAACTCGGCGTGCCGCTGCTGGTGCGCAGCACGCGCGCAGTGCGGCTGACCCCCGCAGGTGAGGCCTTCGCGCAGGACGCGCGGCGACTGCTGGACGCGCAGGCCTCCGCGGTCGAACGGGCCAGGCGGATCGCCCACGGCGCCGAGGGCGAACTGCAGCTGGGCTACGTCAGCGGCCTCGCCCACGCGTTCCTGCCGCGCCTGCTCCGCGAGGCCCGGCAGCACCTCCCAGGCTTACGCCTGCACCTCCACCAGAACCTCTCGAGCGAACTCGTCGCCTCGGTCCGTTCCGGGTTCCTCGACCTGGCATTCGTCCGTGGTCCGGTCGCCGATGCCGACGGCGTCGACCTCCAGGACCTCGGCTTCGAACGATTCGTCGTCGCACTGCCCGAGGAGCATTCCCTTGCCGGGCGCGACATCCTGCGGCTGGACGACCTCGTCGACGAGGACTTCGCCTTGCCGTCGTTGACTGCGCTCGCGGCCCTCGCCGAGCAGGTGAGCGCCGCGTGCCGGGCCGTCGGGTTCACGCCGCGCGAGCTGGCCCGGGCCGACAGCCTCTCGGGACTGCTCGCCGGCGTGGCCGCAGGAGGCGCGGTGGCACTGGTGCCGGAACAGGTGGGTGCGAGCAGCCCGGCCGGCATCGTCTTCCGGCCGCTCGAAGATCCGACCGGGTTCCTCACCATGGCGACCTTCGCCGCCATGCGCGATCACCACAACGACCCGGCCGTGCTGCGCCTCCTGGACCTGCTCAAGCCGTTCGACGACGCAGGCCGGGCCGGGTGATCGCGACGCACCCCGCGTCACGCGTCCGGGGCGCGTCCGGCGGCCGCGTTCCGGGCCATCAGGCCGCGTGCGGTGCGAACTCGCGACTGCTGTGCGCCATGTGGCTGCGGAGGTGCTCGGGGCATCGCCCCCGGTAGAGCGGTGACGCGGTGGCGCAGGCATGGATCGGCTGGCGACCAGGCCGCACGGCGGACCGACCGGCCAGACCTTCGGCCTCGCGCGACGACGACTGTGACCACGTGATCGGAACAGACGCGCCGATGGCCCATCGGGGGACTTCCGGCCCTGTGCTCGGCCGCCAGGCGGGTTCCACCCTCGTGCTGTGCTGGGAAGTGGTCGTCTTTTCGGCCACCGCGAACCCGGCTCCGGATCGGGATGCGTCGATGGCGAGGTTCGGCGGCCTCGCCCTGGGGAGGCGCGATGGCCCACTTCGCACGAGATCGCGCAGCCCTGCTGCGAAGCATCGGGCTGGCGGGAGGCGTCCTGGCCTTCGCGACCGCATGCGTGCCCGTCGGGGAGGAGCCCGCCGGCAGCGGACCTGGAACGCCCCCGCCACCGACGACGGCCCCGCCGGTCACCGGCGGAGCCATCGCGGTCCAGACCCGCGAAGTGCCCAACCTCGGCGCCGTGCTCACGGGCCCGGACGGGCGCACGGTGTACCTGTTCGACAAGGATCGAAGCGACCAGCCGGCCTGCCTGGAGGCGTGCGCCGGCGATTGGCCGCCGCTGACCACGACCGCTCCGCCCATCGCGGGTCCGGCCGTGAACCCGGCCCTGCTCGCCACGGCCCGGCGCCCGGACGGGAGCACGCAGGTCGTCTACAACGGACACCCGCTGTACTACTACGTCGGCGATGAACTGGCGGGCCAGGCCAATGGCCACACCGTGAATTCCAACGGTGGCAACTGGTACGCGATCTCACCCGCGGGGAACCGGATCGGCGGGTAGGACGGTCGGGCGCCGGAGCACGGGAGATGAGGACCATGGCACACGCGGGACACGGGGGCGTCCACTACCCGAGCGCCCGGGAGTCCTGGGCCGGCGGGGTGGAGCTGTTCGCCGCGGTGATGATGATCATCATCGGGTTCTTCCACGTCATCGTCGGACTCGCGGCGATCCTGCGGAGCTCGTACTACGTCGTCACCCAGGACTACGCCTTCAGCATCGACGTGACGACGTGGGGATGGGTGCACCTGGTGCTGGGCGTCCTGGTCGGGGTCACCGGGATCGCGTTGACCGCGGGCCAGTCCTGGGCGCGGGTCGCCGGCCTGATCATCGCCGGCCTCAGCGCCCTGGGGAACTTCTTGTTCATCCCGTACGCCCCGGTGTGGTCGCTGCTCATCATCGTGATCGACGTCGCCGTCATCTGGGCGCTGGCCGTGGATCTCCGGGAACAACCGGCTCGCCGGACGGTCCCGGACGACTAGGGCGTGTCCGGCAAGTCGGTGCGCAGCCACAAACGATGGCCGCGATGATGATCTCCGACCGGTGGTGGGCCACTACGCTTCGCGTAGCGGGTGGCCAGGGCGCGGAACTGCGCGGGCAACACGCCGACGAGGTGCGCTTCGTCCGGGATCTGACGGTTGGCGGAACCGGCCGACCCGCCGACCGATGAGTTCCGGGGCGTGCGGAGGTCACAGCCTGCGGGACCGCTGGCAGACCGACGCGCTCGTACCCGGAGGAGACGCATGGCAAAGCTCATCTACTCGATGATCACCTCGCTCGACGGCTACGCCGAGGCGGCGGAGGGCGACCTCGGCACCGGGGCCGCCGACGACCAGGAGGTGCATACCTTCGTCAACGACCTCTTCCGCCCCGTCGGCACGTACCTCTACGGCCGGCGGATGTACGAGACGATGGTCTACTGGGAGACCGCGCACACCGAGCCCGACCAGCCGCCGCACATCCTGCAGTACGCCCGCGACTGGCAGGCCGCGGAGAAGATCGTGTACTCCACGACGCTTGAGTCGGTGTCCAGCGCGAGGACCAGGATCGAGCGGACCTTCGACCCGGACGCGGTCCGCAAGCTCAAGGCCGAGGCTGATCACGACCTCACCGTCGACGGCCCGAACCTCGCGGCCCAGGCGATCGCGGCCGGCCTGGTGGACGAGTACCACCTGTTCATCACCACGAGCGTGGTCGGCGGCGGCAAGCGGTTCTTCCCCGACGGCGTGCGCCTCGATCTCGAGCTGGTCGAGGAGCGTGGCTTTGACAGCGGACTGATCTACGCGCGCTACCGGACCCGCTGAGCCGCACCGGGTTTTGCCCTGCCGGCGGCTGAGCCGGGGCAGGTGAGACCGAGCCGCAGGCGAGGAGCGGAGCGCCAGCGCGTTGGGTGCCCGGTCGGGATCATTCGACGCGTGCGGGCGCCGCCTCCTCCTCGCCGGGCAGGCGGATGTCGATGACCTCGATGTTCACCTCCACGACCTGCAGCCCGGTCATGCGTTCCACGGCGGTGATGACGTTGCGCCGCACCGCTCGCGCCAGCTCCACCAAGGAAACGCCGTAATCCACGATGATCTGCAAGTCGATCGCGGTCTGCTTCTCGCCCACCTCCACGTTCGCGCCCGAGGTCTGCGCGGCGCTGGCGCCGGGAATGCGCTCCCTCAGCGCGCCGAACGCCCGTGCCATCCCGCCGCCCAGCGCGGCCACCCCGGGGACTTCGCGGGTGGCCGTCACCGCGATCTTCTGCACCACCACGACCCCGATCGTCGTGCGTCCCTGACCGGTCTCGGCGACTTCTCCGGTCGTCGTGGTCCACCTGACAGCCTCGGTGGTCTCCGCCTGCTCTTTCGATGTTCTTCCGCCCGATTCGGCCATCGCTGCCGTCTCCCTGTTCGATTTCGGCTCGCGCGCGTCTCGCCTCGAGATTCGGTGATGACTGGCTGCCCACCAGTCTGCGACGTTCGCGCATCGTTGGCAGGTCGTCGCAGGGCGTGCTCGTCGGGCAGTGCCGAACGCGTGGCCGGCCGTCGCCGGGGGAGGCCGTCAGCTTAATGTTGCTTAACGTTCAGCGAGCGCCTTAGGTTCACCCCGGATCTGAGATCCGCATCGCACGTCAAGGGAGACTCGGCTGTGGAGATCGCGACTCGTCGCTCCTCGCGCCGACCGGGCACGGTCTCGGCGGCCGCGGTGGCGCGCGCCGCCGGCGTTTCCACCGCCGCCGTCTCCTACGTCATGAACGGAAAGGGCGGGGTGGCGCCGGAAACGCGCCGGCACATCCTCGCCGTCGCCGATGAAATCGGTTTTCGCCCGCCGAACCGGGGAGGACCGGTCGACCCGAATCGCACCCGCGTCATCGGGCTGGTGCAACCCAACATCATCAATCCGACCTATCCGCGATTCGCGCAGAGCATCGTTTCCGCGGCCGCCGAAGCCGGGTACGAGGTATTCGTCGCGACCACCCAGGACGACCTCCGGACGCTGGGCAAGGTCTCCAGCAGCCTGGTGCACCGCAACGTCGACGGGGTCGTCCTGAGCGCCGCGTTCCGGGAGGACGCCACCGCGTTGCGGACCCTGCGCGCCGCCCGGATCCCGTACGTCTACCTGTCGCGGAGATCCCAGTACCTGGAGGGCGATTTCGTCGGCATCGACGACGCCGCCGCGGCGACGTCGCTGATGGAGCACGTGCTGGCGCACGGCCACACCGACATCGCCGCCGTGATCGGGCCGCGGTTCTCCTCGGCGTCCTCGGCCCGGGAGCAGGCCTTCGTGTCGACCGCCCGCGCGCACGGCATCGACATCGGCGGCGACCGCAAGATCAGCACCGAGCTCAACAGCGACGGCGGCCGCCGCGCGGCGGCCCGCCTGTTCGCCCGCGACGATCCGCCGAGCGCCATCGTGTGCGGCAGCGACGAGCTCGCGATCGGCATCCTGGAGTACGCGGTGGAACACGGCATCCGGGTACCCGAGGACGTCGCGGTGACCGGGCACGACGGCATTCCGCACAGCATGTCCGGGCTGATCGGGCTCACCACCGTCATGCAGCCGCACGAGGAAATGGGCCGGGAGGCCTTCGGAATGCTGCTCAAACGCATGGAAAAGCCGTCGAACAGCTACCAGACGCTGGTGTGCGCGCACCGCCTGCACATCGGCCGGACCTGCGGTTGCGAACCGACCCGGGCCGCCGAGAAATCCCGCCGCTGAAAAAGCGAATTCCCGAAGAAGAACCCGACCATCCGGCACGCCGGAAAAGAACCGAAGGTCACACCATGCCGAAAAGCGCCCCAGAATCGGTGATGCGCTCGCCCAGCGAGCTGAACGGAGTCATTTTCCGGAAGTTGCTCCCGCTGCTGATCGGGGCCTACATCATCAGCTTCCTGGACCGGACCAACATCGGTATCGCGAAGGAACACCTGCAGATCGACCTGGGCATTTCGGCGACCGCCTACGGGATCGGCGCCGGGCTGTTCTTCATCACCTACGCGCTGGCGGAGATCCCGTCGAACCTGATCCTGCACCGGGTCGGGGCGCGGTTCTGGATCACCCGGATCATGGTCACCTGGGGCCTGGTGTCCGCCGGGATGGCCTTCGTGCAGGGCGAGTGGTCCTTCTACATCATGCGGATGCTGCTCGGCGTGGCCGAGGCCGGCCTGTTCCCGGGCGTCATGTACCTCCTGACGCAGTGGTTCACCCGCGCCGACCGCGCCAAGGCCAACGGCCTGTTCCTGCTCGGCGTGTCCGCGGCGAGCATCCTCGGCCCGCCGCTGGGCGGACTGCTGCTCGGGATGGGTGGCCTCGGCGGCATGCACGGCTGGCAGTGGATGTTCCTGATCGAGGGGCTCCCGGCCTGCCTGTTCGCCTTCGTGGTGTGGAAGAAGCTGCCCGACCGGCCGGACCAGGCGAAGTTCCTGACCGCGGCCGAAGCCGAAGACCTGCAGCGCCGAATCGCGGCCGAGGACGAGGCGGGCGCCGAGGCGTCCGGTACGCACAGCATGCGCCAGGTGTGGCGGGACAAGCAGATCCTGCTGGTGGTCGCGATCTACCTGTCGCAGCAGATCGCGGTGTACGCGCTGTCCTACTTCCTGCCGTCGATCATCGGCACCTACGGCGAGCTGTCGTCGCTGCAGATCGGGTTGCTGACCTCGGTCCCGTGGATCTTCGCCGGCCTGGGCGCGTTCCTGGTGCCGCGGTTCGCCGTCAACGGCGGCAGCTCCCGCAGGCTGGTCACCATCACGATGGGCGGGATCTGCGTCGGTTTCGCGCTGGGCGCGGTCTCCGGCCCGGTCGTCGGCCTAATCGGGTTCTGCCTCGGCGCGTTCTCGTTCTTCGCGATGCAGCCGATCCTCTACACGTTCCCGGCGTCCCGGCTGAGCGGGGCGACCCTGGCGGGCGGCATCGCGTTCGTCAACACCATCGGGCTGTTCGGCGGATTCCTCGGCCCGTACGCGATGGGCGCGATGGAGGACTTCACCGGCAGCAAGCTGTCCGGCCTGTGGTTCGTCGTCGGCGTGTGCGCCATCGGCACCGCGCTGTCGTTCTTCCTCAAGTACGGCGACGCCGAACGGCGTTCGTGACACCGGAGTTCCAGGAAGGGTGCAGGAAGTGGATTTCTCGGGAAAGCGGGTGCTCGTCACCGCCGGTGCGGACGGCATCGGGCTGGCGATCGCCGGCCGGTTCGCCGGGCTGGGCGCCCGCGTGCTCGTCACCGACATCAACGAGGACGCGGTGCGGGCGGCCGGGCAACGGGGCCTGGCGGCCCGGGTCTCGGACGCTTCGAGCCAGGCGCAGGTCGAGGAGCTGATGGCGGCCGTGCGCGCGGAGCTCGGCGGCCTGGACGTGCTGGTCAACAACGCGGGCATCGCCGGTCCGACCGGGCCGGTGGAAACGCTGGACGGCGCCGCGTGGGCGCGGACCTTCGAGGTCAACGTCCACAGCCAGTTCTACTGCGTGAAGCACGGGTTGCCGCTGCTGCGCGAGGCCGCCGACGCGTCCATCGTGAACCTCTCCTCGGCCGCCGGGCGGCTCGGCATGGCCGGGCGCAGCGCGTACTCGGCGTCGAAGTGGGCGGTGGTGGGCTTCACCAAGACCCTGGCGATCGAGCTCGGCCCGGAGGGGATCCGGGCGAACGCGATCTGCCCCGGCGCGGTCGACGGCCCGCGCATCCGCGCGGTCATCGAGGCGAAGGCGGAGATGCTGGGCAGGCCGGTGGCGGAGATCGCGGCCGCCTACCAGGACCAGTCGTCGATGCGCCGGCTGGTCACCGCCGAGGACATCGCGGACATGGCCGCGTTCCTGGCGAGCCCGCTGGCCCGCAACGTCAACGGCCAGGCGATGGCGGTCGACGGCAACACCGAGAAGCTCTACTGACGATCCACTGTGGAGGTTTGACGCGAATGGCAACCGGTCGCAAGGTCATCATCACGTGCGCGGTGACGGGCGCGATCCACACCCCGTCGATGTCGGAGCACCTGCCCGTCTCGCCGGCGGAGATCGCCGAGGCGGCGCTGGGCGCGGCCGAGGCGGGGGCGGCGATCGTGCACCTGCACGCCCGCGACCCCGAGGACGGCAGGCCCTCGCAGGACCCCGCCCACTTCGAACCGATCCTGGCGCAGCTGAAGGCCCACACCGACGCGGTCATCAACATCACCACCGGCGGCTCGCCGCACATGACCGTGCAGGAGCGGATGCGGCCCGCCGCGGTGTTCAAGCCCGAGCTGGCGTCGCTGAACATGGGCTCGATGAACTTCGGCCTCTACCCGATGCTGGACCGCTTCAAGGAATTCCGGCACGACTGGGAGCGGGAGGCCCTGGAGAAGAGCCGGGACCTGGTGTTCAAGAACACCTTCGCCGACATCGAGGCGATCCTGGCCATCGGCGCGGAGAACGGCACCCGGTTCGAGTTCGAGTGCTACGACATCGCGCACCTCAACAACCTGGCGCACTTCGCTTCGCGCGGCCTGGTGCAGGGCCCGCTGTTCGTGCAGTCGGTGTTCGGGCTGCTGGGCGGGATCGGCGCGCACCCCGAGGACCTGATGCACATGCGCCGCACGGCCGACCGCCTGCTCGGCGACACCTACCAGTGGTCGATCCTGGGCGCGGGCCGCAACCAGATCCCGCTGGCCACCATCGGCGCGGCCCAGGGCTCGCACGTGCGCGTCGGGCTGGAGGATTCGCTGTGGATCGGGCCGGGCGAGCTGGCCAAGACCAACGCCGACCAGGTGACCCGCATCCGCACCGTGCTGGAGGCGCTGAACCTGGAGGTCGCCACCCCCGACGAGGCTCGCGAAATCCTGCGGCTCAAGGGCAGGGACCAGGTCGGTTTCTGACGGCTCGAGCCAGCCGGAGCCCGGTGCGGGCTCCGGCTCACAACCAGTTGCGGCGCTTGAAGATCGTGTAGAGGCTCAGGCAGACCACCAGCATGAGGACGACCGCGAAGGGGTAGCCGAGACCCCAGTGGAGTTCGGGCATGAAGTCGAAGTTCATCCCGGAGAGCGCGAACTCCTTCGCGATGATCTTCTGGGTGACGATGAACCAGGAGTGGTCGTACGCCGCGATGTCGGGGGTCGTGCGCAGATGGCGCAGGGTGGCGAGGGTGCCGTAGCCCGGCAGGCACGGGTCGGGCAGTCGGCGGCCGAGGGCGTCGAGCCACAGGGGGGTGGGGCCCCGGGCGCCGGACGTCAGGTTCCGGCGCCCGGGGCGGTCTCAGGACCGTTCGGGGACGGACAGCCGGGTGGTCAGCACGGGGTCGGTCGCGTTCCGCGCCGCGTGCAGGAGGTACGGGCCGGGGGCGACGGCCCAGGCCGTCGCCGCCTCGTCCCACACCTGGAACGTCCGGTCCGCGAGTGCGATCTCGGTCTCGACCGTCTCGCCGGGCTCCGCCGTGACGGTGGCGAGTCCGGCGAGCTGCCTGGCGGGGCGGCCTTCGGCCGCGGTGACCGGCTCGGCGTAGAGCTGGACGGTCTCCCGGCCCGGCCGGGTACCGGTGTTGCGGAGCCGGACGCGGGCGCGCCCGTCGGCGGGCTCCAGGGTGAGGTACTCCCAGGTGGTGTAGCCGAGTCCGTGGCCGAAGGGGTAGGCGGGGGCGGTGGCGTGCCGCTCCCAGGCCCGGTAGCCGACGAAGAGGTCCTCGTCGTACGGCAGGACGCCGTCCTCGGGAGTGACGCGTGTGACGGGGGCGTCCGCCAGCCGAGCGGGCCAGGTGGTGGGCAGGCGACCGCCCGGTTCCTCCCGGCCGAGGAGGACGTCGGCGAGGGCGGCGCCACCCTCCTGTCCCGGGAACCAGGTCAGCAGGATCGCGGCCACGTCCTCGCGCCAGGGCATCTCGACCGGCGCCCCGGCGTTCACGACGACGACGGTACGGGGGTTGGCGGCGGCGACGCGTGCCACGAGTTCGTCCTGCCGGCCGGGCAGCCGCAGGTCGGTCCGGTCGAAGCCCTCGGACTCGACGCGTTCGGTGGTGGCGACCACGACGACCGCGGTGTGGGCGGCGCGGGCGGCGGCGACGGCCTCCTCGATCAGCCGGTCACCGTCGCGTTCGGGGTCGCGATGGGCAAGACCGAAGGTGACGCCGCGGATCGGACCGTAGGCGACCTTGGGGGCGCGGTGGAGGAGGCTGACCTCGACGGTCCGCCCGGCCTCCAGCGCGGCCGATCCGCGCGGGATCGCCCGGCCGGTGAGCACCTCCATCGGGTCGCCGCCCTCGGGGTCCGCCTCGTCGTGCAGGACGGTTCCGTCGACGGTGAGCCGGAAGTCGCCTGTGCCGCCGGTGCCGAAGTGGTGTGTCCCGCTGTCGCGCGGGGTGAAGGTGCCGGTGATCTCGACCGTCGCCAGGGAGTCGTAGTCGACGCCGTCCGGGAGTGCCGCGTCCATCCAGCGGACGCGGCCGAGAGCGAGGGGCTGCTCCGCCAGGACAGCTCCGTGCGCGTCGCGCAGGACCGCCCGTAGCTCGAACCCCTTGGCGGCGACCTCCAGTTGGTCGTTCGGGTCGGCGCCCATGGCGTACGTCAGGGTGACCCCCTCCGGCAGAGCCCCGGTCAGGCCGTCGAGTGGCGAGACGACCCGGGCGGGGTAGACGGTGGCCGAACCACCGCCCAGGAAGCGGGCGTCGCGGGCGGCGCGGCCGATCAGGGCGATGCTGGGGACAGCCGACGCGTCCAGCGGGAGCGTCCCCGCCGGGTTGCGGAGCAGGACGAAGGAGCGGGTGGCGATCTCCCGGGCGACTGTGGGGCCGTTCAGGGGCGCGGGCCGCCGGTCGGTGGGTACGGCGGGGGCCGCGCCCCTCAGAAGGCCGAGACGCGCGGCGAGCAGGAGGACGTGCCGTACGGCGGTGTCGACCGCCGACTCCGCCACCCGCCCGTCCCGTACCGCGGCGGCCAGCGCCGGACCGAACACAGTCAGCGGACCGGGCATGGCCACGTCCAGACCGCCTTCGATCGCCCCGACGGTGTCGCGGGCCGCCAGCCAGTCGGACACCACGACCCCGTCGAAGCCCCACTCCTCGCGGAGAACCCCCGTCTGGAGGGCGCGGTGCTCGGTCATGGTGGCGCCGTTGACCCCGTTGTACGCCGACATCAGCGCCCATGGACGGGCGTCCCGCACGATCGCCTCGAACGGCGCGAGGTAGAGCTCGCGCAGGGCCCGCTCCGGGACGCGGTTGTCGACCGTGAAGCGCTCGGTCTCGGCGTCGTTCGCGACGAAGTGCTTGACGGTGGCGGCGATCCCGCTCTCCTGGACCCCGGTGACGTAGCCGGTGCCGATCCGGGCGGTGAGCAGCGGATCCTCCGAGTACGCCTCGAAGTGCCGGCCACCCAGCGGGGAGCGGTGGAGGTTCACGGTGGGCGCGAGCAGCATGTGGGCGCCCTTGCGGTGCGCCTCCTGGGCGAGGACCCGGCCGGCGCGGCGGGCCAGTGCCGGATCCCAGGTCGCGGCCAGCGCGGTCGGGCTGGGCAGGCAGAGCGACGGGTCGTCGGCGCTCCACGCCGCTCCGCGCACCCCCACCGGCCCGTCCGACATGACGAGGGAGTCCAGACCGATCTCGGGCAGCGGGGGCAGGGTCCACAGGTCCTGGCCGGCGAGCAGGCGGGTCTTGGCGTCGAGGTCGAGACGGGCGAGCGCGGCCTCGACGAGGAGGTCGTGGCCCCCCGGGAATCCGGTGCCGCCGGCGGAGTGGGAGCGGAAGAAGGCGATGGTCTCGGTCACCGGGTCCTCGAACCAACGAGCCTCTCCTGACCCGGGGTTGAAGAACCCGTGTGGCGCTCCTTCGTACTCGACGAGTCGGCAGGCGTTACCGGTCGAGGTCATGGCGTCGCGGAAGCGGCGGGCGTCGGCGATCGGGACGAGTTCGTCCGCCGTTCCGTGGAGGACGAGCGTGGGCGGGGCGCCTGGCCCGACGAGATGGAGGGGCGAGACCTCGGCAGCCGCCGGGCGGGACAGGCCGAGGAGACCGCGGAGCGCGTCACCGAGGTCGCTCGTGCCGCACAGGTCGACGACCGGGTTGAACAGCACGAGTCCGGCGAGCGGGGGATGGCCGGCAGGTGCGGTGAGCGCCGTGGTCAGGGCGAGCTGTCCGCCCGCGGAGCCCCCGGCGAGGAAGAGCGGGAGGTCCGGCGCGAGCCGCCGTACGTGCTCGACCGCGGCGCGGGCATCGGCGAGGCAGTCGGCGAGTGCGTGGGCGTCACGGCCGATCAGCCGGTAGCCCGCGCTCGCGACGAGGACGCCGTCGGCGGCGAGCATACGGGCCTGTGGGGCGAACTGCTCCGGCGCGCCCGAGTTCCAGCCGCCCCCGTGGAAGAAGAGGACGGCGGCGGTGGGACTGCCGTTCGGGGGTGCCCAGACCAGCAGGGGCGGTTCGGTGCCGCCGGGGGAGGCGTAGTGGACGCGGGACTCGGTGATGCGAGGCATGAGGGGCTTCCGTGGGGCTCGAAGGTGTGTGCTCGGAGGGGCGTGTCCGAAGCGGAGATGGGCCAGGAGGGTCAGTCCCCGCCCGCGCCGGCTGCCGCCTCCCGACGGGCCAGTTCGGCGTGCACGGCGGACGCGTCGCGGGGACAGGCGCGGTAGAGGAGGCTCAGCATGGCCCCGTTGACCAGCATCAGGACGACGACGACCCACAGGAACGCCGCCTGGAGCCCGAGGGCGTCGCCGATGTAGCCGACGAGGACGGTCGTCACGGCCCAGCCGGCCGCCTCGGCCGAGAGCATCAGGGCGAACGCGGCGCTGCGCGCTTCCGGCAGGGTCACCGACATGACCAGGGGCCGGTTGATCCCGGGGGTGCAGCCCTGGACGAAGGCGAGTACGGCGAACAGCGCGAGGTACACGCCGAGGGACGGCCAGGCGAACTGGGTCACCGCGCAGACTCCGAGGGCGTAGGCGAAGACCGTGAACTGCATCGCCGCGACCCGGCCGGTACGGGGGTTGCGGCGGTGGATCCCGTCGGTGGCGAGTCCGCCCAGCAGCGTGCCGGCGAAGTAGGACACGGCGAACATTACGGTCAGGTAGGAGGCTTCCGAGTTCGTGAAGCCGCGCACGTCGACGAGGAACGTCACGCCGAAGCTGAGGATGACGAACTGGCCGGTGGTCAGGCGCTGGGCGCAGATCAGCAGCAGGGACCGGTTGCGCAGCAGTTCGCGGACCTGGGACCAGGTCAGCGCTCGTTCGGCGGGGGCCACCGCGGAGGCGTGCTCCTCGGAGGCGCCGACGCCGGGGTCGCGGAGGAAGAGCAGGATCAGCACGCCGAACAGGACTTGTATGCCGCCCGCGAAGAAGAACCCGTACCGCCAGCCGTCCTCCACCTCGGACAGCAGGCCGAGCAGCGGCCCGCTGACGCCGGTGGCCAGGGCCGACAGCCCGTACATGTAGCCGGTCGCCCTGCCCCGGGTCCGGTCGTCGAAGAGGTCGGCGAGGAGGCCGTTGACCAGGGGACCGCCGCCGGCGACGCCGATCGCGGCGATGGTGAACAGGATGAGGAGCTGGGCGTAGTTCTGCGCGAACCCGGCCGCTATGGTCCACACACCCCACAGACCGGCGCAGACGGCGAGGACGGTCTTGCGCGGGTAGCGCTGGGCCACCGCCACCCATACGGGGCCGAAGATCACCCCGACGAGCTTGCCGACGCCGACGAGCACGCCGAGCGCGGCGAGCGGGAGGCCGAGCGCCGCCCGCAGGGCGGGGAACAGCACGGACACGACGCTTCCCTCGCCGTTGTCCGCGCTGATCAGTCCGCCGAGGAGCGTGACCTGGCGCCAGTTCCGCGGCTTCTCGCCAGGCCCGGCGGGAAGGCGGGCGACACCTGACTGGGGTGAGGAGGGAGGTGCGGCTTCGCTCGGCATCGTGCGACTCCTTCGTCGGCGCCGGGATGGGGATCGGACGGGCGTTTCAGTGCATCTGGACGGACTCCTGGTCACGGGTCTGGAGCAACTGCGCCCAGCGCTGGAGCAGTTCGGCGGTCCGGGGCCGGTCGGGCGCGTGCCAGGAGACGGGGAAGTTCACGGTGGCGAGCCTGTCTTCGAGGTCCTCGGCGAGAGGCGCGCGGCCGGTGTCCCGCAGATGCCGGGCGTACCGGACAGGGTCGTTGTAGTACGTCGGGCCGGTCTGCAGCGTCGCCTGCATCGGATCGGGCAGACAGCCCGGGCGGCCCGCGTACTCGTTCCACCACTCGGCGAGGTGCGCGCGCATCCGGGCTGTGAGCTCGGGTTCGTCCGCCGTCAGGTCGCGGGTGAGGTACGGATCCTCCGTGACGTGGAACAGCTGCTCCCACTCGGCGCGGAAGGCCCCCGGGTGATACGTGCGGATGTAGAGGTGGTCGCGGGTGCGGACGGCCCGCTGGTAGGTGTGCGCGCCGTGCCCGAGGACCAGGTACTCGCGGGAGTCGATCGCCTCGCCGTGTACCGCTCCGGCGAAGGAGGTGCCCTGCCAGCCGGTCGGGGTGTCGAGGCCCAGCAGGTCGCAAAGGGTGGGCGCGAGATCGATGTTGTAGAGCAGGTCGTCGTTGCGCCGGGCGTGGGTGGGCAGGTCGTCGGTGACGCCCGGCCAGTACACCACCAGGGGGAGCCGGTGGGTGGGCTCGTTGGCCAGGCCGTGCTCGGCGTAGGAGCCCTGCTCGCCGAAGGACTCGCCGTGGTCGGCGCTGACGATCACGGCGGTGTCGTCGGCGATGCCCAACTCTTCCAGCGTCGCGATGAGTTGGCCGAAGTGGTGGTCCCAGTAGGAGATGGCCCCGTCGTAGCCGTTGATCAGGTGCTCGAAGTCGGCGCGGGAGCGGATGGCGTCGGGCATGTTGTGGGGGACGGGGGAGGTGCCGGCGCCCCGGAGGGAGTAGTGGAGGTCGAGGGCGCTGCGGGGGCCGTAGACCTCGGCGCCGTGGTGGGCGATGGTTTCCTCGTCGGGCCAGGACTGCACCGGCCCGGACGCCGCCATCTTCTCGGTCCATTCGGCGGGCTGGGTGTAGTTGGTGTGCGGGTCCCAGTAGGTGAGGTGGAGGTACCAGTTGTCCTCCTGGGCGTGGCGGCGGATCCAGTCGATCGCCGCCCGGTTGACGTCCGGGGCCTCTTCGTCGCCGAAGCGGTCGGTGGCGCGGATCGACTCGCGGAAGTTCGCGTGGAAGTGGTAGGCGCGGTGGCGTTCGGCGAAGACGGAGACGGCGGCGGTGTAGTAGCCGCCCCAGCCGAGGCGCTGCCCGAGCAGGGGCCGGTCCGGCTCGGGCCCGTGCCCGGCGTCGAGCCGGAACTGGGCGGCGGGTCCGAAGTGGCCCACGACCCCGTTGGTGATACCGAATTGACTACTTGTCAGGGCTGTTCGTGAGGGCAGGCAGGGTGAGTCGGAACAGTAGTAGCGGTCGAAGACGACAGACTTCTCGGCCAGCCGCTGGAGGTGCGGGGTGGTGGGGCGGTGGTAGCCGTAAGGGGTGGTGTGGTCGGCGCGAAGTGTGTCGACGTCCACGTAGATGATGCGCATGACGGACTCCAGGCGTTTTCGGGTACGCCGGACCGCGGGCTCGCCAGAGGGGAGCCCGAGGCCGTGGCGGGGTGCAGTCGCCGGTGAGGGCCGGAGATCTCCCGGAGGGGGAGCACGTGGGAGGTGCGGCCCGGGGCAGGGCGGGCGCCGGCCCGGTAGGGCCGGGGCGCCGGTCCCGGGCCGCCGGGGAGGTTCAGCGCTCGTGGCGCTGGGCGTGCCGCTCGTCGCGGTGCCGCTCGATCTGCCTTTCGAGGCGGGCCTTGGTCAGCTGGAGCCACGCGATGTAGGCCGCGACGGACGCGTATCCGTTCTCGTGGGCCATGGTGTGGACCTCACGGGCCCAGGCCGGGTCGAGTTCGGGGATCTCCCCTGTGTAGAGGGTGGTCAGGGGTGCCTCGGGAGTGGTGGCGTCGTGCTTGAGCCGGTACTCCAGCTCGGTGGAGACGATGTCGAGCGCGATCTCCGGTCCGAGCTGGCCGCCGAAGACGAAGCGCAGTTTGAAGTCGGGGTCCATCGGCCGCGACGACGGCTCGAAGGGCGAGCGGGCCCACGTGAGGAGCGCCTCGCGGCCCTCCTCGGTGAGCCGGTAGACCTTCGCGTCGGGACGGCCCTCGCGCGGATCCACGTCGAAGCCCACCCAGCCGCGCTCGACCAGTTTCGCGAGCCGCCGGTAGATCTGGGGAAGCTGGACGCCGTAGCCGATGTAGCGGCCCGAACTCTCCATCCATCCGCGCATGTCATAGCCGGAGAGTCGGCGCACGGCCAGGGCTCCGAGGATCACGTAGTCGAGATGCATTCGGGGTCACCTATGTTCCTAGGAACTTGTCTCGTTAGGTTCACCCGACTGCCGGCGGGTGTCAAGAGTCTTCACGTCGGCGCAACGCAACGGAAACCCGCGTGGCCGCTGGAGCTGTCGGGGCTGTTGGCGGTGCGGGCGGCGACCCGGTAGCGGTTGCAGTAGGACCGGTGGCACATGTGGGAGCCGCCGCGGATGACCCTGTGGGTGCCGGTGGCCGGGCCGCTGGGGTCGAGCGGCACCGGGCCGATGCCGTGCTCGGTGGTCCACCAGTCGGCGCACCACTCCCACACATTGCCGGACATGTTGTAGAGGCCGAAGCCGTTGGGCTCGAAGGCGTCGACGGGGGCGGTGCCGCGGTAGCCGTCCGCGGCGGTGTTCTTCGACGGGAAGGTGCCGCGCCAGATGTTGCAGCGGAAGGTGCCGCCCGGATTCAGCTCGTCGCCCCAGGGGTATCGGCGCTGGTCGAGGCCGCCCCGGGCCGCGTACTCCCACTCCGCCTCGGTCGGCAGCCGCTTGCCGGCCCAGGCCGCGTAGGCGGCGGCGTCGGCCCACGAGACATGGACCACCGGGTGGTTCCCGCGTGCTTCCAGGGTGCTTCCCGGTCCCTCGGGCCGGTTCCAGGACGCCCCCTCGACCCCGCACCACCACGGGGTGCGTCCGGGGCGCGGTGCGCCGCGCCTCAGGGCGGCGGGCAGGAAGCCGGCGAACACGTACGACCAGCCGAAACGTTCCGCGTCCGTGACATGTCCGGTCTCCGCGACGAACGCGGCGAAGGCGTCGTTCGTCACCGCGCAGGCGTCGATCCGGAACGGGCTGAGCCGCACGGGCCGCACCGGCCCCTCCCTGTCGCCGGGGACCCCTTCGGCGTCCTCTGCGCCCATGAGGAACTCGCCGCCGGGCAGCAGCACCATTCCCTCGGGTGAGGTCGCGGGGGAACCGGCCCCGGCGGGCGTCGGGCGCGTGGTCGGGGCAGGGCGAGGGGCGGGGGCCGGGGTGCCGCCGGTGGGCATGCAGCAGCGCGGGGGAGGGGTGGGATCGCTCATGGGGGCTCCGTGGGACTCCGTGGGACGCCGGGGGCTCGGTGGGGTGGGGATCGTGAAGGTCTTTGCTTCACGATGGCTATGTTCTAACGTACATATCCCGTCGGAGGGTGTGCGACCTGTCCGACGCTCGGTCACCACCGGCAGGCCACGGGAAGGACACCCCCATGAAGGCCGTCATGGTCATGTTCGACACACTCAACCGGCGTTTCCTGCCCCCGTACGGCGCGGACTGGACACACGCCCCGAACTTCACGCGTCTCGCTGAATGCACCGCGACCTTCGACACCTGCTACGCCGGGTCGATGCCGTGCATGCCCGCACGGCGTGAGCTGCACACCGGCCGCTACAACTTCCTGCACCGGGGCTGGGGCCCGCTGGAGCCCTTCGACGACTCCGTGCCCCGAATGCTCACCGAGAACGGCGTCCACACTCATCTGGTCACCGACCACCAGCACTACTGGGAGGTCGGCGGCGCCACCTACCACGGTCGCTACCGCACTTTCGAGTTCTTCCGAGGCCAGGAGGGCGACCCGTGGAAGGGGCACGTCGCCGACCCCGACATCCCCGAGAGCCTCCGGGCCCGCCGCGGCGAGGCATGGCGCCAGGACTGGATCAACCGGCAGTACCTGGCCGACGAGGTCGATCACCCGCAGACCCGCACCTTCGACGCCGGCCTGGAGTTCCTGCGCACGAACCATGGCGAGGACGGCTGGTTCCTGCAGATCGAGACCTTCGACCCGCACGAGCCGTTCTTCAGCCACCCCCGGCACAAGGAACGGTACCGGCACACGTACGGAGGCCCCCACTTCGATTGGCCCGACTACAAGCAGGTCGTCGAGACCGACGAGCAGGTGGAGCACGCCCGCTACGAGTACGCCGCGCTCCTGACCATGTGCGATTGGTCCCTCGGCCGGGTCCTGGACGCCATGGACGAACTCGCCCTGTGGGACGACACGATGCTGATCGTCTGCACCGACCACGGCCTCCTCCTCGGCGAGCACGGCTGGTGGGGAAAGAACGTCCAGCCCTGGTACGACGAGACCATCCACACCCCGCTCTTCGTCTGGGACCCCCGCAGCCGCGTACGCGCAGAGCGCCGCGCATCCCTCGTTCAGACCGTCGACCTCGGCCCCACCCTCCTGGAGTACTTCGGCATCGACCGCACCCCCGACATGCAGGGACAGCCGCTCCGCCAGACCGTCGCCGACGACACCCCGGTGCGCGAGGCGGCCCTGTTCGGCGCGTTCGGCGGACACGTCAGCGTCACCGATGGCCGGTACGTCTACATGCGGGCCTGCGTGAACCCGTACAACCAACCCCTGTACGAGCACACGCTGATGCCCGCGCACATGCGGGGCCTCTTCGCACCCGCCGAGCTGAGGAACGCCGAGCTCGTCCCGCCCTTCCCGTTCACCAAGGAAGTCCCGCTCCTGAGGGTCCCGGGCCACGCCATGTCCAACCCGTACGCTTTCGGCACCCTCCTCTTCGACCTCGACACCGACCCGGGGCAGGAGTCCCCGCTCGTCGACGACGCCCTCGAACTGCGCATGGCGGGCCTGCTGGTCGAGGGCCTGCGCGCCGCCGACGCACCTCTCGACCAGTACGAGCGCCTCGGCCTTCCCATGACCGGACCGGTCACGGACGAGCACCTGCTCGTACGGGCACAGCAGGCTCAGGCGGAGGCGTCCCGGCAGCCTCCGCCGCGCCCCGAAGACTTTCCCGCTGGGCCGCTCAGCGTGCACGTTCCCCTCCGCGAGCTGCTCACCCACCCCGGGGCGGCGGCCGTGCTGCGCGACCACTTCGCGACCCTCCTCGACGGGCCCTTCGCCCGTACGGCCGCCGACCTCTCCCTCCTCCAGATCGCTGCTTTCGCCGTGGGGCTGCTACCGACCGCACGCCTGCGCGCCATCGCCGCCGACCTTTCCGCGGTGGAGGCCACCACCGGGCCCACCTCTCGTCACAGCGGCCGACCCGCCTGAACCGCGCGGCACCTCGCCCCGCCCTGTCACGGCCGGCCGTAACCGTCGGCCGAGCTGTCACCGCCCTCCGCGCCGGGCGTCGTCGATGATGCTTCCGGCTCCCGAACCCGATGAAGGGACCACCGTGACCTCCCGTCCCGACTTCGTCATCCTCATGCCCGACCAGCTGCGTGCCGACGCCGTCGGAGCCTTCGGCAACCCCCACGTCGACACCGCACATCGACGCGCTCGCGGCTCGCGGCACCCGCTTCAGCAACGCCTTCGTCCGGCACCCGGTGTGCTCGCCCAGCCGCGCCTCCATCCTCACCGGACGCGGCCGCCGTCCGGACCGCCGAGGAGTGGCCCCTGGGTGCTGTTCGTGCCGCTGGTGGCCCCGCACGGTCCGTTCCAGGTCGAGGAACCCTGGTTCTCCCGCTTCGACCGGGCCGCCGTGCCCGATCCCGCAGCCTCCGGCGACCCCTCCGGCGAACCCGGCTAAATGCGGGCCATCCGCGACCGAAACGGCATCGGTGAGGTCACCCCCGAACAGTGGCGCGAGGTTGTTGCCACGTACTACGGCGCTTCAGCAGGAGCAACGATCCGTAGGTGGACTCGGCGGTGGCGAGTCCTTCCAGTCCGTCGAAGGTCTTGAACTAGTTGGGTAGTACGTCGCCGAACGGTGCCCGCCAGGTGCTTTGATCGGCTAGTGCGGCAAGCGACGACATGCGGTCGACGTGCTCGACGTCCGCGCCGCAGGATCGGAGCAAGGCCGTGACCTCGTCGGGTTTCTGTTGTGTCTTACCCGTTTCCAGATAGTTGATCTTTGCCTGGCTGTACTCCAACGTCTTTCCCGCCTCGGCCTCGCTGTCGGCGGCGGGTTGAGGATGGTCCTGTCAGCGCCGGAAAGCGCGCTTCAGGGGTTCAACGTCGGCAGCCGAATCCGTGCACGTCTAGTGTGGTTCAACCCTGATGCGGCCACGGGCGACACCCGGTACGCGCCCACTGCGCGGGCAACGTCCGGCTCACAACCAGTTGCGGCGCTTGAAGATCGTGTAGAGGCTCAGGCAGACGACCAGCATGAGGACGACCGCGAAGGGGTAGCCGAGGCCCCAGTGGAGTTCGGGCATGAAGTCGAAGTTCATCCCGTACACCGTGCCGATCAGGGTGGGCGCGAACAGGATCGCCGCCCACGACGAGATCTTCTTGATCTCCTCGTTCTGCGCGTAGCTGGCCTCGGTCATCCGCTTCATCTCTTCGTTCTGGGCCTGGGTGACCAGCGTGGCGTTGACCGTGAGGATGTTGTCGAGCATCTGGCGGAACCCGTCGACGCGCTCGGCGACCGTGGTGGCGTGGTCGGCGACGTCGCGCAGGTAGCGCTGCAGCTCCTCGTCGATGCCGTACTTCTGGAAGCCCGCCTCCAGGCTCCGCAGGATGGCCAGCAGCGGCTGCGTCGCCCGCTGGAAGTCGATGACCTCGCGGGACAGCTCGTAGATGCGCCGCGAAACGTTCGGGTTCGCCTCGAAGACCTCGGTCTCGATCTCGTCGATGTCGTTCTGCAGGCCCGCGATGACCGGCGCGTAGCCGTCGACGACGTTGTCCAGCACCGCGTACAGCACGGCCTCCGGGCCGCGCCGCAGCAGATCCAGGTCGTCCTCCATGCGGCGGCGCACCGCCGACAGGTCGGGGGACTGGCCGTGGCGGACGGTGAGCACGAAGTTGGGGCCGATGAACAGGTGCAGTTCGCCGAAGCTGACCTCTTCGGCCTCGTCCACGTAGGTGGCGGCGTGCAGCACCACGAACAGGGTGTCGCCGTAGCGCTCGATCTTGGGGCGCTGGTGGGCGACGATCGCGTCCTCGACGGCGAGCTTGTGGAGGTCGAATTCCTCGGCGGCGGCCAGCAGTTCCTCTTCGGCGGGGCGGTACAGCCCGATCCACGCCATCATGCCGGGCTCGTCTCGCAGCAGCCGGTAGGTCTCGGCGAGGCTGGACGGGGTGGCGGTCCGGACGCCGTCGCGGTAGATCGCGGTGTCGATCAGCGGCCGGTCCGCCAGCGGCCGCTCGTCGGTGGAGCGGGGGTCCATGGAGTGCTCGGGAGCGGCGGGCCCAGACTGCTCCGGGGTGCGCCGGGGGCGCTTGCGCAGGGGACGCCATTCGGGCACGAGGACCTCCAGGGCGGTCGGAGCATGCGTGAGCCGAGCGAGTGCCCGGCGGCTGCGATCGAGGCCAGCCTACTCAGTCCAGGCCGAGATCCGCTGGCACCGGCCCACCCGGTCTCATCGCCGGTCGAGCGTCATCCGCCCCGAACTCGCCTGCACCTTCCGCCGTCCGCCGTGCACACCGCGACCCCGTGCCTCCGCCCGCAGTCCTTTGTGGACCACCTGGCGCGCTCTCCGCTGGACGTTCGATGCGCGAAGCGCCGCGGGCGGGCGTTTTCGGCCGACGTCAACGCCCGCCCTTCCGCGGATCCGGTCGTCAGTGCAGGGTCTGCAGCGCGTCCTTGCTGAACGGGACGAGTTCCGCCAGGCGGCCGCCGAGGACCTTGTCCGCCCACTCCGGGTCGGCGATCAGTGCGCGCCCGACGGCGACGAGGTCGAACTCGTCGCGCTCCAGGTGTTCGGCGAGCCGCTCGATGCTCTCCACCGCCGCTGCGGCTCCCGTGATGGCGCCGGGCTCGAAGACCTTGTCGAGGCCGACCGAGCCGACGGTGATGACCGGCTTGCCGGTGAGCTTCTTCGTCCACCCGGCGACGTTCAGGTCCGACCCGGATTCGGGGAACTCGGGCACCCAGTAGCGGCGTCCGGAGGCGTGGAAGGCGTCGACTCCGGCGTCGGCCAGCGGGGTGAGCAGGGATTCGAGCTCGCCGGGATCCTCGGCGAGCCGGGCGTCGTAGTGGTTGGCCTTCCACTGGGAGAACCGCAGCACGACCGGGAAGTCCGGCGCGACCCGATCGCGGACGGCGGCCACGATGTCGGCGGCGAACTTGGTCCGGGAGAGCAGGTCGCCGCCGTAGACGTCGGTGCGCTGGTTGGTGCGCTCCCACAGGAACTGGTCGATGAGGTAGCCGTGCGCGCCGTGCAGTTCCACGCCGTCGAAGCCGATCCGCTTGGCCGCCTGCGCGGCGTCGGCGAACGCGCCGATGACGTCGTCGATGTCGGACAGCGTCAGCGGCTCGCCCACGCCGGGCATGCCGTCCAGCGTGAGCCCGGACGGCCCTACGGGCGGGGCCTCCGGGAACGGCGGTGCGCCTGCCGGCCGCTGGATCCCGACGTGCCAGATCTGCGGCATGATCTTGCCGCCGTGCGAGTGCACGGCCTCCACGACGCTGCTCCAGCCGGCGAGCTGCTGCTCGCCGTGGAAGCGGGGGATCCCGTCGCTGAAGCCGGCGGACCGGTGGTCGACGAAGGTGCCCTCGGTGATGATCAGGCCGGTCCCCGCGGCGGCGCGACGGGCGTAGTAAGCGGCCACGTCCTCGCCGGGAACGCCACCGGGGGAGAACTGGCGGGTCATGGGCGCCATGACGATCCGGTTCGGCAGCTCGGCCGAACCCAACGTGAACGGGCGGGACAGTGCCTGAGCTGCGCGGGTGCTCACCGTGTCGGTCTCCTGCCGTGTGCTTGCGGGCGGCCGCCCGCGTTTAAATGTTCAAGTCAAAGATACATTTAACGGCGAGATGTGCAACTGTGATAGTTGCTATTCTGGGGCGGACGTCGGCGTCGTTCCGCGGGAGGGGGTGGGGACCGTGCTGGACATCCGGTTCTCCCGCGCGTTGCAGGTGATGCTGTTCCTGGCGATCGCCGCCGAAGAGGACGCCGCCGCGTTGAGCTCGGCCCACCTGGCCGGCAGCCTGAACGCCAACCCGAGCCTGGTCCGCAAGCTCCTCGTGCCGCTGGCGAACGCCGGGCTGGTCGTCTGCGTCAAGGGCCGTGCCGGCGGGGCCCGGCTGGGACGCCCGGCGGATCAGATCACGCTGGCGGAGATCTACCGCTGCGCCGTCGGTGACAAGCCCCTGTGGGCCTGCTCGCCGCCGGAGGCGGAGGACATGTGCCTGGTCGCCGCGCGCTCAGGGGAGTACTTCGCCGCGCTCACGGCCGACGCCGAGCAGGCGGTGCTCAATTCGCTCGGTGACCGCACGCTCGCCGGGAGCGTGCGCGAGCTGCGCGGCCTCGACGCGAAGTCCGGCCAGTAGGACTCGACGCCCCGCCGCTCCCGGGATCGACGGGGCGTGCTCGCCGGCCAGTGCGGATTCCTTTGCCGTCCATGGTTTCAGCGGCTGGGTGGTGGCTGCTTGGCGTGGCCTTCGATCGCGATGCGCGCCGCAGCGGTGGACTTCCGCACGACGAGTTCGGGGGAGTAGCCCTGCTTGGTGAACACGCCGTCGAGCCAGAACATGCCGTAGCCGTGCGCCTGGGTGAACAGCTGCTCCATCAGCTCCAGGGCCTCCTGGGGTGTGTCCGACACGGCCAGGCACAGCATCAGGAATTGATCGGTCAGCCGTCGCGTCTGCTCGTGCAGCTCGGCGTGCTTGGGGCCCTGCAGGTCGTCCGCGTAGATGATGTTCATGCCCGCGCGGCGTTCGAGGAGGTACTCGGTGTAGGCCCCGGCCGCCGCGGCGAGCGCGTCCACGGGATCGTCCCGGGCCTCGACGGCGGTCTGCACGCGTTCCGCGAGTTGGCACGCGACCGCGGCCGCAGCCGCCGCGAGCAGGCTCTCCCGTTCTGGGAAGTGCCGGTACGGCGCGCCCGGGCTGACCTTGGCCCGCCGCGCCACCTCCGCCACCGAGAAGCCGGCCAGGCCCCGTTCCGCGATCAGGTCCAGCGAGACGCGCACGAGCTCGGCGCGGAGGTCGCCGTGGTGGTACTTGCCGCCCATGTCGTGGATCACATCTTCCGCTCGGAATATGTAAGAGGGCTCTTACGTCTCCAATGTAAGAGGTCTCTTACATGATCGGGACCTGCTGCACAGCTGTTCCTTGGAGGATTCATGAGCACGATCACGCACGCTATCGCCGCACCGTCGCCGGGCGCACCCCTGGCGCCGACGACGATCGAGCGACGTGAGCTGCGCCCGGACGACGTGCTGATCGACATCGCCTACGCCGGCATCTGCCACAGCGACATCCACCAGGCCAAGGAGGACTGGGGCGAGGCGATCTTCCCGATGGTTCCCGGGCACGAGATCGCCGGCGTGGTCGCCGCGGTCGGCTCGGCCGTGACGAAGTACCAGGTCGGGGACCGGGTCGGGGTCGGCTGCATGGTCGATTCCTGCGGCGAGTGCGAGTACTGCCGGGCCGGCCGCGAGCAGTTCTGCGTCGAGGGCAACGTCCAGACCTACAACGGAGTCGGCTTCGACGGCGAGAACACCTACGGCGGCTACAGCCGGCAGGTCGTGGTGAAGGACGCCTTCGTGTGCCGGATCCCGGACGGCATCGGGCTGGACGTCGCCGCACCGCTGCTGTGCGCGGGCATCACCACCTACTCGCCGCTGCGCCAATGGGGCGCGGGCCCGGGCAAGAAGGTCGCCGTGATCGGGCTCGGCGGGCTGGGGCACATGGCGGTGAAGCTGGCCGCCGCGATGGGCGCCGAGGTGACGGTGCTCAGCCAGAGCCTGAAGAAGCAGGAGGACGGCCTGCGGCTGGGCGCGACCGACTACTTCGCGACCAGCGACGAGTCGACCTTCGAGGCGCTGGCGGGGCGGTTCGACGTCATCCTCAACACGGTCTCGGCGAAGCTCCCGATCGACGCCTACCTCGGGCTGCTGCGGGTGGGCGGCGCGATGGTCAACGTCGGGGCTCCCGGCGAACCGCTGTCGTACAACGCCTTCTCGCTGCTGGGCGGCAACAAGGTGCTGGCCGGGTCGATGATCGGCGGGATCGCCGAGACCCAGGAGATGCTGGACTTCTGCGCGGAGCACGGCATCGGCTCGGAGATCGAGCTGATCTCCGCGGACCAGGTCAACGAGGCCTACGACCGCGTCGAGAACAGCGACGTGCGGTACCGCTTCGTGATCGACACCGCCACCATCGGCGCCTGAGCCGGCCGAGCGCGAGGCCCGTTGTCCGGTGCGAAAGCGCCGGGCAGCGGGCCTTTCCGTCAGCCGTCCGGCTGCACGACCGCGGTGGCAACGAAGTCCGGTTCGGTTGGGCGCGACGTGCTGGTGACCTATGACGCGATGCCTTGGGCGATCGTCGGCGGCCGAGCCGATCCGGCGCTTCGGCGATGCCGACGTCGAGCGGCCGTGCAGCGGAAGAGTGCCGGTCGAACTCGTCACGGGGCACTGCAGGATGATCGTGTCGGCCACTCCTGCCGACATCGAACGCATCGCGCAACAGCACAAGGAGGTCGCATGACATCGACCGCGCGGATCGAGCAGCACGACGTCTCCGCCGAGGGCACCGGCCCGTACGCGGTCACCACCGGGCCGGACGGCGCGCTGTGGTTCACGATGGTGCGCAGCGGCCGGATCGGCCGGTTGGTGCCCGGCGGCGCGCTCACCAGCCACCAGCTCGACCCGGACAGCGGGCCGACGATCATCACCGTCGGGCCGGACGGGGCGCTCTGGTTCACCGAGTACCAGGCGCACCGGATCGGCCGGATCACCACCGCGGGCGAGATCGCCGAGTTCGACCTGCCCACGGCGGAATCCGGGCCGTACGGCCTGGCCGCCGGGCCGGACGGCGCGCTGTGGTTCACCGAGACCGCCGCGAACCAGATCGGCCGGATCACGCCGGACGGTCAGGTGCGGGAGTTCCCGCTGCCGCTGGCCGGCGCGTTCCCGTCCGCGATCACCGCCGGGGCCGACGGCGCGATGTGGTTCACCATGAACATGGCCAACGCGATCGGGCGGATCGGCCCGGACGGCGAAGTCGCGGTACACCCGCTGCCGACCGAGGCCGCCGCGCCGGTGGGCATCGCGGCAGGCCCGGACGGCGCGATCTGGTTCGTCGAGATCGGCGCGGGCCAGATCGGCCGGATCGGCACCGACGGCGCGATCGAGGAGTTCCCGCTGCCCGACCGCGCCGCCCGGCCGCACGCCATCACCACCGGCCCGGACGGGGCGATGTGGTTCACCGAGTGGGGCACCGGCCGGGTCGGCTCGATCACCGCCGGAGGCGTCATCGAGGTGCACGACCTGCCCACGCCCGGCTCGGAACCGCACGGCATCGTCCTCGGCCCCGACGGTGCACTGTGGACGGCGCTGGAGATCGGCGCCCTCGCCCGGATCGCCCCGCTCCCGGCCGGAGCCGACCGCTGAAGCCGGTGCACCGGCCGGTGTGGGGGCCCGCTCCGGCACGGCGTCCGGCCCCGCCTCGATACCGAGGCGCAAGACCTCAGGTTGCGCGGGCCCGAGGAGGGGAACACCCATGAACGGACACTCGTGATCTTCGAGGCGGATGAGTCGTGCCGCCGGATCCAGGCCGGACGACTACCGCAAGGCGCACGAGACCCGGCTCGGCCAGGCCTGGACACCGAGCGTGACAGGCCGATGGCCGTACGTACGGGAGCCCGCGGGCCGTCGGCGATCACCGAGGGGCCGACGCGCCTCGGCGAGGAGACCCTTGGTGGCCGGTTCGTGCTCGACGTGGCGGCTCCGGCGGAAGCCGTCGAACTGGCCAGGAAGTTCCGGCCTCGGCGGTGACCGAGGTCCGCCCGGTCCTCGAATCCGCTTGCGCCGAACGCCGCATCCCCGCCGGTCGTCCTCGACGAGCGGGGATGCGGCCGGATTCGACGCCTGAGCTGGTGGTTGCCCGAGCTCTACCAGCGGCAACACCGTCCCGGCGGGGCCCGCTGCGAATGGGGTGCGCCGGAATTTCGGCCGAAAGTATGAGGCGTTGGGCCTCGTTTCCTGGCCGATCGGTCGATCTCGGTTGCCACTTCGGCCGATCTGACCGGCCTCTTTGGACACGTAACGTCGGTCACGTCGGGATTAGAAACCAGGATCGAGGCCGATCATGACCACATCGCCGGTCACCGCGAAGACCGATCACGAGCTGCTGGCGAGCGCCAGCCGACGGGCTCGCGAGCTCACCGAACCACTGCTGCGCGATGCCGTCGCACGGCTCGGGCCATCGCTCGGGGCGATCGGCTCCTACCATTTTCGTTGGCACTCGCGGGATCCCGCCGCCACCGGCAAGGCCATCCGGCCCACGATGGCCGTGCTCGCCGCGGAGGCGGTCGGCGGCGAACCGTCGGCGGCGCTGCCCGGGGCCGCCGCCGTCGAACTCGTCCACAACTTCAGCCTGATCCACGACGACCTCATCGACGGCGACGTGCTGAGACGCGGTCAGCCCGCGGTGTGGAAGGAACATGGGGTTCCGGCGGCGATCCTGCTCGGCGACGCCCTGCAGTCCGAAGCGTTCGCGATCCTGCTCGGCCAGGGCGGGGCGCACGCCGGTGCCGCAGTGGCCGCGCGCCTCGCCGCCTCGATGCGGGAGGTGGTCGTCGGTCAGGTCGAGGACATCCGGTTCACCGAACGGCCGTGGACGGGCGAGCTGGCGGTGGGCGTCGCCGAGTACCAGGCGATGGCCGAGGCCAAAACCGGTTCGCTGCTCGGCTTTTCCGCTTCGGCGGGCGCCCTGCTGGCCGGCGCGGACGCCGCGACCGCGGAGCGCTTCGACCGCCTCGGCCGCAGCCTCGGGCTCGCCTTCCAGTGCACCGACGACGTGCTGGGCATCTGGGGGGATCCGGCGGCGACGGGCAAGCCGGTGCTCGGGGATCTGCGGGAGGGCAAGAAGACCCTGCCGATCATCGCCGCGCTGGCCGCGGAAGGCCCCGCGCGCGAGCGCCTGGTTTCGCTGGTCGGTGCCGAGGCGCGGACCGAAGCCGACCTGAGACTCGCCGCGGAGCTCGTCGAGGAGCTGGGCGGCCGGGAGTTCGCCGAACGCGAGGCCATGCGGCACCTCACGGGCGTCGCGGACTGCCTGGCATCGCTGCCGATGCCGGCGGAGATCCGCGCGACCTTCGAGGCGCTGGCCCGGTCCTTGATCGGCCGGACCCGCTGACCCGGACGCCGCCTCGAAGCGCAGCGCCAACGGCCGCGAGGTCCACGTCCGATCCGTGCCCAACGGCGCGGATCGGACGTGAGCAGCCGAGGCGGCCGCGCGGAACCTCAACGAGGCGGCAGGTTCGGGGACTCGACCCCGTTGTCGGGCAAGGGCTTCCTCGCGGTCTCCTTGGCCAGCGCCACCCCGATGAGGGAGAGCACGGCCACGCCGATGAGGAAGAAGGCCGGCGAATGCGGATTGCCGGTCCGCGCGATCAGCCAGGTCGCGACGTACGGGGCGACACCGCCGAAGAGGACGGCACCGACGTTGAAGGGGAGGGCGAAGCCGAGGTACCGCGAGCGCGTGGCGAAGGTTTCCGCGAAGAAGGCCGGGAACACCGCGTCGTTGAGCGAGAACATCGCCAGGAACAGGACCAGGACAACGGTGGCGAGCAGCATCCCGCCGGCCGACAGCAGCACCATCAGCGGGTAGCTCAGCGCGATGAGGAGCACGCAGGCGGCGATCAGCGTGCGCTTGCGGCCGAACCTGTCCGACAGGAATGCCGTGATCGGGACGATGGCGAGGTAGGTGATCAGGGAGATCGTGACGACGAGGTTCGAGTCGGCCTGGCTCATCTCGACCTGCTCGATGAGATAGGTCGGCACGTAGCCGAGCAGCAGGTAGTAGCCGCCCGCGTTGAGCGCCATGACGAGCAGCAGCTTGCCCATGCCCGGCAGGTTGGCGAGCAACTGCGATCGCCGCGGTGCCGGCCGGGTGTCCCTGTCGGCACGTTCTTCTTCCGCGAGCTTGCGGTACTGCGGCGTGTCTTCGAGCCGGAATCGCAGGTAGAGGCCCACGAGGCCGAGCGGCCCTGCCACCAGGAACGGAATCCGCCATCCCCAGCTCTCCATCGCTTCAGGGGGCAGCACCGTGTACAGCGTCGTGGTCATCGTGGAGGCGAGCAGGAATCCGGCCGCCGAGCTCATCGGCACCATTCCCGTGAGCAGCCCGCGCTTTCCGTCGGGCGCGTACTCGGCGATGAAGATGCCTGCTCCCGCGTACTCCCCGGAGGCCGAGAAGCTCTGCACGATGCGCAGCAGGAGCAGCAGGGCAGGGGCGGCGACGCCGATCGAGGCGTAGCCGGGGATCAGCCCGATGGCGAAGGTCGAACCCGACATGAGCAGGATCGTCGTCGCCAGGATGCGTTTCCTGCCCAGGCGATCACCCAGCGAGCCCCACAGCAGAGCACCGGCGGGGCGGACGAGGAAGGACAGGGCGAATACGGCGAAGGTGCTCAGCAACGCCACCGAACGATCCTCGGTGGGGAAGAACACCACTGCCATGGTCGTCGCCAGGTAGCTGTAGGAGGCGTAGTCGAAGTATTCGATGAGCGTTCCGACCCCGCTCGCGGCGACGACTCGGCGGAGGACCGTGCGGTTCTCGGCAGTTGATCGCCTGGTGGATGTGAACACGCTGTCTCCTTGTTCCGCATGGTGCCAGGGGTGCCGGAGTGACTCAGGACACGATCCCGATGCTGTGCACCAACGATGTCAGCGACCGATGCGCCGGTAAATCGCCGCGTCGGACAACGCTGCATTGAGAAATGTCCACAGCGGCCAACCCGCGGAGACGCCGCCGGCGGCAACCACGGCGCCGCATCGAGACAGGTCGGAGCGGGTCCCGGGGCGAGCGGGGGTTCATTCCTCCCGGAAACCGCGTGCCTTGAGCGCGAGCCACAGCTCGGTCTGCGCGTCGACGTTCTCGAGGCTGTGCCCGGTCAGCTGGGTGATCCGCTGGATCCGGTTGCGGACCGTGTGCCGGTGCACCCCCATCCGCTCGGCGCAGGCCTCGATCGACCGCCGTTCGATCAGCCAGGTGTGGAGCGTGCGGAGCAGCACCTCGCCGTTGCCGGTGGCTTCGATCGGGGCGAGGACGGCGCCGGCGAAGGCGCTGAGGTAATCGGTGTCGGCGACGTTGAGGAGGAACTCGTGCGCGGCACCGTCGACGAACTCGATCAGCGAGCCCGTGCGCCGGCTCGTGGCCAGCGCCGACGTCGCCTGACGCATCGTCCGCGACGCCCCTCCCGGCGACACGGCGGTTCCGATGCCCACCGGCACATCGAGCCCGTAGTCCTGGAGGATCCGCTTCGGCTCGCCCACGGCCAGGCATTCCACGAGGCGATCGCGCTGCCGCAGCAACGGCGTTCCGAGCACCACGGCGAGATCGTCGACCAGCACCTCGGCATGGGTGTCCGATCTCGCCTCGACCGCGATTCCCCACAGGTTCCGGGTCTCGACGCCGAGGCTCTTCAGCAACGCCCGGGCCCGCCCGTCGTCGTCGATCGACAGCAGGTTCGCGAAGTGCTGCGCCCGACGTCGCCGGGCCGGCTCGTCGAGGAACCACCGCCGCTCGAATTCGAGGGCGAGCAGCGACAGCAGGGTCGGCACCGCCAACTCGGCCTTCGACAGCTGCGAATCGGTGCGGGCGACGTAGCCGCGCACCGTGGTCTCCCCGGAGAACGGGGACACCACGAGTTCGGCGTCGATTCCCGGGATTTCGCCCGCCGGCAGGCACAACCGTTCACCGAGCGCCGGCGGCTCCGCCCGAACCTGGGCGCTGACCGCTTCGAGCGCCTCGGCGGCGAGCCCCGCGTTCTTGCCGAGCACCCGCCCGACCCGGTCGAGCACGCCGGCGCCTTCTCCGGTCGACCGGTGCCATTCCACGAGCAGGTTGTCCACGCTGCCACCGCGCGCCACGATCCAGGTCAGGCGCACCTGCATGGCGAAGGAGTCCTGGAGGATCGCTCGTTCGGACTCGGCCTGCGCGGCGATGACCGCGCGAGTGATGTTCACGAACGATGTCGTCGCCGGCGCGGTGAGCAGTGGGAGGTCGTGCTCGCGTGCGAGTTCGACGAGCATCTCCGGCGCCTTGGCGAAGGGCGCGTGCGGACCTACTCCGACGACGAGGGCCGCGACGCCGCAGGCATCGAGCTCGGCGACGTAGTGCGACCAGGCTTGCGCGTCCTGCCCGAGCAGCGTGCCCGTGGTCATCACGAGCTCGCCGCCCTCCAGCCATTGGCCGGGGGAGGGGAGCTCGGCGACGTGCGGGACGTCGACGACCGTGCGCATCCCCGGCCCGGCATGTGCGACGGCGAGGTGGAGCCGGTCGAGAGCGACGACATCGGCGACCGTGAGCGCGTGAGCGGTGCTTCCCATGCGGGGATCCTACTGGGCCGGAACTTGTCCCCAGCGGAGAAGAACCACCGCCCGTCTTGTACAGGGTGGAGATTGTTCGGGTGATCCATCGGCCATAGCGTGAGCGCGTCAGTTCACTCGGCGCGTCGCCGTCGAGACGCACGATCCCGTGGAGGGAGACGCGATGATCAAGCAGAACGAGTACTACGAAGGCCGGGTCCGCAGCCTCGAGTTCGCCAACGCGCAGGGCAAGTTCACCGTCGGAGTCATGGAACCGGGGGAGTGGACCTTCGAGGCGCCGACCCGGGAGTGGATGATCCTGACCCGCGGCTCATGGGACGTCAAACTCCCGGGTTCGGAGGAGTGGAAGACCTTCGGGGAAGGCGATTCCTTCCAGATCGAGGGCAACGAGTCCTTCACGGTGCGCATCACGGACACCGTCGCGTACCTCTGCCCGTACACCTGATCCTCTCCGCCGCGCGGACCGTCGTCCCGGGAGCGGAACCAGGAGCCGGCGCGCACCGCAAGCGCCGGCTCCTGGTTCCGCGATCGTCCACGCGGCTCATGGCACTGCTCGGCCAGGTTCCCGAATTTGCTTGGAACCGGGATCTCGTCCGGTGTTCTCGGCTTCCGATCTTGCCGCGAGGCTCGTTTCGGAATGGCTCCGCCAGGCTGATCCCGAAGGCTCCCGGAGCCTGGCACCGGTGGCGGCTTCGCGCGAAACCGATGCACTGCATCCCCGGCGGCCAGGTCCCACGCGCGCGCCATTCTGAATCGACCCCCTGAAATCGGGTGGCTATCCCCCGGTTGGTCAGGCTCCTGATCTTGGCTGGAATTGGAATTTCGCCCGGCGTTTCCGGCTTCCGGTCTTACCCGAAACCGCGAGGGGTTCCCTTCCGGCGTGCCGGTCTGGTGGTTCGCGGCGCCGTCCGGCGGATCGGCAGTGGTGCAGTGCCGGGCTTGCGCGCGGGGCGGGATGGAACACGCCGGGATGTCGGTTCTCGAAGCGATCGACGACATCCGCACGATCACGAACGGGACGGTCCGCCCTGGATCGGCCGCGCGGGCCCAGGCCCGGGAGTCGGTGTCATGCCCGGGACATGACGCCGACTCCCGAGGTCACGGCGCGGCGGGTGCCGGTTCGATGCCGGCGACGAGGTTGAAGGTGCCGGTGAGCTGGTTCAGGGCGACCAGCCCGACGACGTCGGCGATGGTGCGCTCGGTCCAGCCGTGGGCGGCGAGTGCGGCGATGTCGTCGTCGCCGATCGTCGCGGGTTCGGCCACCACGTTCACGACGAAGGCGAGCAGCGCGGCCTCCCGGGGATCGGCCGAGGTGCCCTGGCGGGCCAGGGCGATGTCGGTGTCGCTGAGGCCGAGGGCTTTCGCGGCGTCGGTGTGGGCGGCCAGGCAGGACGCGCAGCCGAGCCATTCCTGCACCGCCAGCGAGACCTTCTCGCCCAGCGCCGCGGGCAGCCTGGCCCGCTTCATCGCGCGGGAGAACGACAGGTAGCCGGTCAGCAGCGCGGGCGAGTGCGCCATGGTGCGGACCATGTCGCCGGCCGTGCCGTGGCGGCCGATGATCTCCGCCAGCAGTTCGCTGGACTTGGCCGGTGCGTCGGCGGGTTCGAGCGGCTTGAGACGTCGCATGTGGTGCTCCGGGGTTCGGGGCCGCCGCCCGCCCAGCGAGGCGGGCGGCGGCCGGTGGTCAGGCGTTCGTGCTCTGGGGTTCGGTCGCGGAACGCTTGCCGCGCAAGCTCATCCCGGCGATGAGCGCACCGGCGATCGCGATGCCGGCGGCACCGACGAAGGCGGCCGAGACACCGCTGGTGAGCGCGGCGGGATCGCCGATCCGGTCGACGCCCCGCGACGTCGCCAGCGCCGTCATCGCGGCAAGGCCCAGGGCCGACCCGATCTGGTAGCTGGTGTTGACGATTCCCGAGGCCAGCCCGCCTTCCTCGGGCCGGGCGGCGGAGATGGCAGTGCCCAGCGAGGGGACGAACGCCAGCGCCATGCCCGCCGCGGCCACCAGCGAGGCGGGCAGCACATCGGCCGCGTAGTTGCCGTCCGTTCGCACCAGGGCCAGCCACCCCAGCCCGAGCGCGAGCAGGACCAGGCCCGACACGATCATCGGCTTGACCCCGAAGCGGGCGGCCAGCCTCGGCGCGATGACGATCATCAGCAGCATGATGACCGTGGTCATCGGCAGCAGCGCGGAGCCGCTGGCGAAGGCGCCGAGGCCGAGCACCTGCTGCAGGTAGAGGTTCAGGAAGAACCACATCGGGATCCACGCCGCGCCCAGCAGCAGCTGTGCGATGTTGGCCGCGCCGAGGTCCGGGGTCCGGAAGATGCCGAGCCGGACCAGGGGAGTGCGGCGCTTGGCCTGGACGACCAGGAAGGCCGCCAGCAGCGCGACCGCCGCGACCAGGCCGATGACGGTTTCGGCGGAACCCCAACCGGTTTCGGGCGCGCGGACGATGGCGTAGACCGCGACGGCGAGCCCGCCGGTGGCCAGGAACGCGCCGAGCAGGTCCGTGGAGCCGCGCTGCGCCGAACCGGCCGGCATCAGGGCGGGGGTGAGCGCGAGCGCGAGCACCGCGATCGGGATGTTCAGGTAGAAGACCCACGGCCAGCTCAGGTATTCGGTGATGACACCGCCGAGGAAGACGCCGGCGGTTCCGCCGGCCGGGGCGGCGGCGCCGTAGAGCGCGAGCGCCTTGCCGAGTTCCTTCGGCGTTGCGCCGAAGAGCATCATCAGCAGCGTCAGCGCGGACGGCGCGATCAGCGCGGATCCCGCGCCTTGCAGCGCCCGCCCGGCCAGCTCGACCCACGCCGTGCCGGCGGCCCCGGCGACGGCGGAGCCGGCGAGCAGCACGAGCCAGCCGGCGGCGAACATCCGGCGCGCGCCGAGCAGGTCGGACAGCCTGCCGCCGAGCAGCAGCAGGCCGCCGAAGGCGATGACGTAGGCGTTGAACACCCACGAGAGGTTCTCCTGGGAGAAGCCCAGATCCGCCTGCATCCGCGGCAGGGCGACGCCGATGATCGAGGTGTCCATGATCACCATGAACTGGGCCAGGGCGATGAGCGCGAGCGCCCACCACCTGCGTGGCGATCGGGTTGGTGCGGACATGTCGGGACTCCTCGCGTGATTCGAAAGATCGGATACTGATACCCCCTAGGGGTATAGACGAGCGGGGCCGGGATGTCCAGTCCGCGCCGATCGCCGATGCGAGTGCGGCGGATGGTCTGGCTCGAGTTCCGCTCGACCCGGATCTCCTGTCGGGGTGCGGGTTTTGCTGCGCCACCTCGGCGAATGGCCGTTCTGGCCCGGCGGTTGCCGTCTCGGTCCGGTTGTACCCCCAAGGGGTATGTCGTGGATCACGTTGCGCCCCGGTTTGATCGTTTGGCATAGTCCTCCGTGTTCGAGAGATACCCCTAGGGGGTATACAAGAAGGAGGCGGCGACGATGAACGCGTCGGCGAATGTCGGTCACCACCAGCACCACGCCCACCAGGGGCACGCGACCGGCCACCAGCACCACGGCGAGCATGGTCACGCGGCCGGTCACCAGGGCCACGGGGCCGGGGGCGTGCCGCAGGGGCTGCAGATCACGAAGGACGGGTACACCTTCGCGCCGGAGACGACCCGGTTGGCGGCGGGCGACGTCGCCGACTACCGGTTCCGGATCCTCGGACCCGACGGCGCCGCGCTGACCTCGCTGGCCGAGGTGCACGGCAAGAAGATCCACCTCATCGTCGTCCGCCGGGACCTCACCGGGTTCTGGCACGTGCACCCCGTCGAGGTGGGCGGCGGCGCCTGGTCGGTGCCGCTGGAGCTCGCGGAGGCCGGCGAGTACCGGGTCTTCATCGACTTCCAGCCGGAAGGTGGGCCGGCGCTCACCCTCGGCGCAGACCTGGCGGTCGCCGGTGACTACCGGCCGCGCCCGGTGCCGGAGGTCGCCGCCGTCTCGGCGGTCGACGGCTACGAAGTGGAGCTCGGCGGGGAGCTGGTCGCCGGCCGGGCGAACCCGCTCACCCTCGTGGTGCGCCGCGACGGCGTGCCGGTCACCGACCTGCAGCCGTACCTCGGCGCCTACGGCCACCTGGTCGCGCTCCGGCTGGGAGACCTGGCGTACCTGCACGTCCACCCGGACGGTTCGCCGGAGGACGGCGTGACCCGCCCGGGGCCCGAGGTCGCGTTCCACGCGGAAGTGCCGGGTCCGGGCACCTACCGCTTGTTCCTCGACTTCAAGCACGCGGGGAAGGTCCGCACCGCTCAGTTCACCGCACTCGCCGAGTAGGCCGCCGATATACCCCCTACCAGTATGTTTGATACCCTGCGGGGGTATTGATCAAGTTCGTTCCCAGAAGAGGAGATCCGATGAGTGAGAGCACCTTCGTCGTCAAGGGCATGACGTGCTCGGGTTGCATGAGCAAGGTGACGTCCGCGGTCACGGGCGTCGAGGGCGTCACCGACGTCGACGTGGACATCAGCAACGGCGAGCTCACGGTCGTCAGCGCCTCGCCGGTCGACCCGGACGCGATCCGCAAGGCCGTCAACGAGGCCGGATACCAGGTCGCGAGCTGACGGCGGCGAATCGATGAGCGATCCGACCCCGGCCGAGCCGTCCGTGGTGATCAAGACCGTGGACAACGGGCCGTACCAGGTCAAAGGACCCGTCAAGATCGTCGACCACGAGAACAACACCTACGAGCTCGGCCCCGGCCGCACCCGGCTGCTGTGCCGATGCGGGCTCTCGGCGAAGAAGCCGTTCTGCGACGGATCGCACGCGCGGGAAGGATTCTCCGCGGCCGAGCGGGCCGGCGAGGAGGCAGCGGAATAGCAAGGGGCGAAAGGCCGGTGGCGGAACGACCGCCACCGGCCTTCCGCAGCAAGCGCCACGCGGTCAGGACGTCGCGGAATCCGCCGCGCCTCTGGAGAAGTAGTGGTCGCGGCGGGTGACGAAGATCGAGGTCTGGAGCACGATCCGGGATTTGCGGTCGCCGAGGGCCCGCAGCACGTTGACGACCCCGCCGTAGCCGATGCGCTGCACGGAGTCGGCCCGGCCGGCGGCGTCGGAACCGTGCGCGAAGATGATGGCGTCGACATCCCGGACGGCCGCGCGCAGCCCGGCCGGATCTTCGAGGTCGCCGACGACGATCTCGGTGCCGGGCAGGAGGGCGCGGGCGCGCTGTTCGTTGCGGGCCAGGGCGACCGGCGTGAGGCCGCGCTCGGTGGCGGCCGCGACCACGTGGCGGCCGGTGCGCCCGGTAGCGCCGACGAGGACCCGGTCGATCGATTCGGGCATGGGTCGATCTCCTTCGGAGTCTTGGGGAAAGGGGCTTCCGGCTACTCGGCCGCCGCGGGCGGCCGCACCGCGGCGTCCGTGTCACGGCGAGCGGTCTCGCCGCGCTCGGTCGCGATCCAGCTGGAGAGCAGCTTGAGGGCTTCGTCGGAGGGCGAGCCCGGCTCCGCGGTGTAGCCGAACAGGGTCAGGCCGGTGGCGCTGGCGATGTCGAGGGCCTCGAAGCGGAGCGCCAGGTCGCCGACCACGGGGTGGTGGAACCGCTTCTCGCCGCGCCGGTGCGCCCGCACGTCGTGCGCCGCCCACCGGGTCCGGAACTCGTCGCTGTGGGTGGCCAGCTCCCCGACGATTCCGGTGATGGCCTTGGAATTGGGGGAGCGGGCGGCCTCGACGCGCAGCAGCGCGACCGCGTCGTCGGCGGCCTTCTCCCAGGCCGGGAAAACCTGGTCGGCGCGGTCGTCGAGGAAGATGAACCGGGCCAGGTTCGGTGGCTGCCGGGGCGTCCGCTCGAAGACGTCCGCGTAGAGGGCGCGGCCGAGTGCGTTGGCGGCCACGATGTCGAGGTGGCCGTTCTGCACGATCGCGGGAGCCGTGACCATCGCGTCCATGAGCGCCTGGACGCTCTCCGGTACCTGCCGCGCCGCACGTCCCCGAGCGGGCTTCTTCCGCGCCTGCGCGGTTGCGGATCGAGCTAGGTCGAACAGGTGAGTGGTCTCGGCCTCGTCGAGCTGCAGGGCCTTGGCGATCGAGGCAGGACCTCTTCGGACACGCCGGCGACGTTCCCGCGCTCGATCTGGACGTAGTACTCCGAGCTGACGCCGGCCAGGAGCGCGACCTCCTCGCGCCGCAGGCCCGCGACGCGGCGACGTCCGCTCGACGGAAGCCCCACCTGATCGGGGGTGATCTTGGCGCGGCGGGTCATCAGGAAGTCCTTGATGTCCTTGGCGATCTGCATGACTGCGAGGCTAGGCCGGTTCCGGCGGCTTATGGAGGTTCTGCTGGTACCCCCGACAACCAGGCTCTCCCACGGGCTCGCGGGAGCGCGCAGCCTTGAGTTGTCGCTCGAGCCGACCAGTCGAGCGCCAGCACCAGAGCAACACCGAGGAGCGACCAGTGGAAGCCATCACCTTCCCCAACGGCCCCATCAGCATGGCGGGCAACCTCTACTTCCCGGCGGACTTCGACCCGGCGGGCAGCTACGCGACGATCGTCGCCGTCCACCCCGGTGGTGGCGTGAAGGAGCAGACCGCCGGCCTGTACGCGAGCAAGCTGGCCGAGCGGGGCTTCGTGACGCTTGCCTTCGACGCCTCCTACCAGGGCGACAGCGGCGGTGAGCCGCACCACCTGGAGGACCCGGCCGCCCGCCGACGTGCGCGCCGCGGTGGACCACCTCCAGTCGCTCGACTACGTCGACGCCGAGCGCATCGGCGCGGTGGGAATCTGCGCAGGTGGCGGCTACGCGATCAACGCCGCGATGACCGACTACCGCATCAAGGCGATCACCGCGGTCAGCGGCCTGAACATCGGCACCTCGTTCCGCCGGAACTGGTTCTGCACCGACCCCGACTCGGCCGCCGTGCCCACCCTCCAGGCGCTCGCCCAGCAGCGCACCGCGGAGGCGCAGGGCGCCGAGCCCGCCTACCTGCCGTACGTCCCGGCGGAGCCGGACGACAACACCCCGCGCGACCTGGTCGAGGCCCACGACTACTACCTCACCCCGCGCGCCCAGCACCCGAACGCCAAGAACAAGTTCCTGTTCACCAAGAGCGTCTCCCGGATCTTCACCTTCGACGCCTTCCACATGGTCGAGGACCTGCTCGCCCAGCCGGTCCTGATCGTGGCCGGCAGCGAGGCGGGTTCGCTGTGGATGTCCACGGAACTGCACTCCCGGGTGCGCAGCCCGAAGAAGCTCGTGGTCGTCGACGGAGGCACGCACATGGACTTCTACGACGTGCCGAAGTACGTCGACCGCGCCGTCGAGGAGGCCACGCCGTTCTTCGAGGAGAACCTCGCGAGCCGGTCCTGAGCAGTCCGTCCTCAGCGGACTCGAAGTGAAGAACGCCGCCTTCCCCGGTGATCGCCGGGAACGCGACGATCGGCGGCGATCGGACCCGTGAGCGTTTTGCGCTGCTGTGGCGGCACAAAGCGCTCACGGGCGTTTTCGAGGTGAGTTCGCGGGCTGCAGGCGAACTCGTGAACCGCGGCACACCTCGCGATCACACCAACCCGCGAGGATGCAGGCGTGCATCGTGACGACCGCCCTGATCCCGCCGGCACCGTGATCCGTTCGGCCCCTGACGGCGGGATGAGGAGCACGGGCGCCTGGTCAGCGCGTGCCGGTTCGAGACCTACGCGCGCTGGTCCACCTTGCGTCGTGTCGATCCCGATCGTCACGTTCCTCGGTGCTGTGGCCGGAATCGGCCGGCTCATCGGACCGCACCGCGTTCATCGCAGTGAGCGTGCTCGCCTTCGCCCTCGTCGCCGGGAACATCGTCGTCAGCCGGTGCAGCTTCGACGCCCTCGTCGGCCGCAAGCGGCGGTTGCCCGCAGCGCTCGTCGCCGCGGCCTTCGCGATTCCCGTTCCCGCGATGGGAGTGCTGGTCGCGGAGCCGCCGACGAGATGCCCGGCGGCTCGCGACCGAACTGCCGGTGCGTCATCGTGACCTCGCACGGCCGGCCCGGATACCTGCGGAGAAGGGCTGGATCTGAAACGACACCGCGCGACCCGGCGACTGTCCATTCCAGACACACGGTGCTCGTCCCCGGGAGTCTTCAGCGGTCGTTTCGGTTCATCCCGCAGGCGCCTGGCTCCGGTGGCGATTTCGCGCGAAATCGACGCCCCGCGTGAGAGCAGGACGGCACACCCCACACATGCCCACGCACGATTCTGAAACGACCTCTTAGTACGTTGGAGGGGACGGCGAAGGGGAGTGGGCATGCGGGCGTACGGGTTCTCTGAAGTGGGCGGGCCGGAGAAGCAGGCCTTCCTCGACGTTCCGGTGCCGGAGCCCGGCCCGGGCGAGCTGCTCGTCCAGGTGCGCGCGGCGGGCGTGAACCCGGGGGACTGGCGGCTTCGAGAAGGCTCCTACGGCGTGGCCGGGCCCGCCGTGCTGGGCCGCGAGGTGGCGGGGACCGTCATCTCGCGCGGGCCCGGGGTCGAGGGGTTCTCGGTCGGCGACGAGGTGTTCGGCGGTTGTCCCGGGATGGTCGGCGGCTGGGCCGAGCAGGCGCTGGTCACCGCGTCGTTCGCGGCGCATCGACCGGACGAGGTGTCGCCGGAGGAGGCCGCGGTGCTGCCGGTGGCGGCCGGTACCGCGCACGACGCGCTGGAGAACCTCGGCCTGGATGCCGGGGCGACGCTGCTGGTCAACGGGGCCGGCGGCGGCGTCGGGATTCCGGTCGTGCAGCTCGCGCGAGCCCGGGGGATCAACGTCGTCGGGGTCGCCAGCCCGGCCAAGCACGAGCTGGTGGCGGGATTCGGGGCCGTCCCGGTCGCTTACGGCGACGGTGTCCTGGATCGGGTGCGCGCTGCCGCGCCGGGCGGGGTCGACGCCGTCTTCGACCTCGTCGGTGGCGAGGCCCTGCGCACCGTGGCGGGTCTGGTCGCGGACCGCACCAAGCTGCGCTCGGTGGCCGACAAGCCGTTGGCCCGCGAGCTCGGCGGCGGCGAGGTCGAACGGGACCGGAGCACGGCCGTCCTCACCGCGCTCGCCCGGCTGGTCGCGACGAAGGCGTTGGATCCGCACGTCACGCAGGTCCGGCCGCTCGGCGAAGCCGGCGAAGCCCTCGCCCAGGTCGAGAACGGGCACGCGGTCGGCAAGATCGTCCTCGTTCCCTGAGCGGACCGCCGCCGCCGTTCCGGCCGACCGCGACAACACTTCCGCCATTGCCGGCCACTGAGGGGTGTGACCATGCAATGGACCGGCGCGAGGTCGTCGGCGGAGTCCGCCGACGACCTCGAAGACGGTGACCTCTGGGCGCGCGCGGCACGCGACGACGACGGGGCCTTCGGCGTCCTGTTCGAGCGGCACGTGCAAGCGGTGTGGAACCACGCCTACCGGCTGACGGGTTCCTGGAGCGCCGCCGAAGACCTGACGTCGAGCACCTTCCTCATCGCCTGGCGCAAGCGCGCCGAGGTCGTCCTGGTGCGGGACAGCCTGCTGCCGTGGCTCTACACGGTGGCCGGGAACCTCGCGCGAACGGAGCGCCGGGGCGCGAGCCGGCGGTTGCGGCTGTTGCGCCGCATTCCCGAACCGGACATGGTGTCGGACCACGCCGACGCCGTCGCCGACCAGCTGGACGGCGAGGCGCGGCTGAAGCAGGTGATCGATGCCGTGCGCACGCTGCCGCGAGCGCAGCGGCAGGTCGTGGAGCTGTGCCTGCTCGGCGACCTGTCGATCGCGGATGCGGCGGTGCTGCTCAAGGTCGCCGAGGTCACCGTTCGCTCGCATCTGTCCCGGGCGAAGGCCCAGCTGCGCGACCTGGTGGAGGAGAAATGAACGACGAGCCACGGCTTCCCCCGCGACGTGAACTCCCGCCCGAGGTCCGCGCCAGGTTGCGCGGCCGGGTCGAGGCCGGGATGCCGACGCGCCACCGCGGCCGGGTGGTGGCGGCTTCGGCCGCGGTCGTCCTGCTCGCCGCCGGTGCCGTGATCGGTGTGCAGGTCGCCCGCTCGCAGCTCGTAGAGACGCCCACCGCCGCGCCGCCCGACGCCACGACCAAGACGCTCGACCGGTGCTGGAACGCGGTTCGCGCCGCGGGCAAGACCGGCCAGGTGCCGGATCGGAGCGAATGGGTCAACGCGTCCATCACGGCGCAGGGCGACGATGTCGTCGCCGCGTTCACCGTGCGCGGCAAGCCCGTCTTCTGCGAGACGACGTCGACGACGGTGACGATGTCCGACCCGAACACGGAACCCTTCTACGCCGCCGGAAGCAGCACCGCGCTGCTGCTCTACACCAGCACCGGGGTGGCCGCCGGCGTCGCCGATCCCACGTGGCCCCGGATCATGCTGTCCATGCCGGACGGCTTGGGGGTTTCGGAGAGCGACGTCGCGACGGACACGCGACAGTTCACCAGCTTCACGCTGAGGGACCCGGGGACAACCCGCCTCTGGGCGCAACGACTGGACGAGTACAAGCCGGAGCAGTCGGGCCAGGGCAAGGCGGAGCCGTCGGGTCAGGGCGAACCGGAACAGCCGGGCGAGGGTACGCCGGAGCAGCCGGGGCGGGGCGAGCCGGGGCAGCCGGGTAGGGGCACGGAAAAGGTCATCTGGCCCCGCGCCGAACTGCCCGCGCCGCCGGCGCCGCTGCTCAGCTTGATCGACCGCTCCGGGGACCGGACTTCGCCGGCGGGCAGGGCGCTCGGCGAATGCCTGGGCGGGCTCGCCGAGCCGCCTGCCGACCGGGACGGCTACCAGCCCGGCGTCCTCGTCGAGGACGGGCCGTACCGGGTGGTGCTGGGCCGGACCGCGCAGCACGCGGTGGCCTGCACCACGGAGCCGGATCCGGCCAACCCCGCGGGCAAGATCCACCGGCTGCACACCGACACCTTCGTCGGCCAGTCCATCCCGGTTCGCCGACTCGCGGTGCCCGGATTCGGCAAGGACGGCGCGAAGATCGCGTTCGTGGGCATCGTGCCGCCGTCGGGGGCCTCCATGATCGCCGACTTCTCGCTGGGGCAGGCGTTCGACGTGCCGGTCGCGAACGGGACGTTCGGGATGTGGCTGCCGGAAGGGGCGAAGCCCGTCTCCCCGGACGACGGCACCACGTGGGTCCTCGCGCGGGACGGCGAGAGGCTGCCGTTGTTCAACGGATTCGTGCCGTTGATGTGATGGGGAAGCGGCCGGGCGGGCGGCTTTTCGAAGCCGCCCGCCCGGTTTCCGCCGGAGCTCACCAGGTGACGGGCAGCTCTCGCACCCCGTAGAAGACCGCATCCTGTTTGAACACGAGCTGTTCCAGCGGTACGGCCAGCTCCAGGGTCGGTATGCGCCGGTAGAGGGTGCCGTACACGACCTGCAGCTCGACCCGGGCCAGCGCGTGGCCGAGGCAGTGGTGCGCGCCGTGGCCGAAAGCGATGTGGTGGCGGGCTTTTCGGTGGACGTCGAGCGCGTCGGGGTCCGGGAACGCCGCGGGATCCCGGTTGGCGGTGCTCTTCACCGCGATGATGCCTTCGCCCGCGCGGATGGTCCGTCCGCCGATCTCCAGGTCCTCCCGCGCGACGCGGCGGGCTTCGGTGTGGGTGATGGACAGGTAGCGCAGGAGTTCCTCCACCGCGTTGGCCACCAGCGCGGGATCGTCGCTGTCCCGGACCGCGCGGAACTGCTCCGGGTGCGCGAGCAGTGCGACGGTGCCCAAGGCGATCATGCTCGCGGTGGTGTCGTGCCCGGCGACCAGGAGGAGCTGGCCCAGCACGGCGATCTCGCGCCGCGTCATCTCCCCGGTCCGGTAGTGCTCGACGGCCAGCTTGCTGAGCAGGTCCTCGCCCGGCTCGGCGTCCTTCGCGGCCACCAGCTCCTCCAAGTAGGCGTTCAGCTCCTCGCTGGCGGCCATGGCGCGCAGGGGATCGGACTCGTCCATGACGAGCGTGCGGGCCACTTCTTGGAAGAAGTCGCGGTCGGCGTAGGGCACGCCGAGCAGCTCGCAGATCACCTGCGAGGGGATCGGCAGCGCGAGGGCCTCCACGAGGTCCACGGGTTTCGGGCCGGCGAGCAACGTGTCGACGAGCTCGTCGACGATCCGCTGGATGCCGGGCCGCAACGACTCGATCTTCTTCGACGTGAACTCCGGGGTCAGCAACCGCCGCTGGGCGGTGTGCTCCGGCGCGTCCATTTGCATCAGCGTCTTCATCTGCGCGTCCCGCGCCTTGCTCACCGCGTTGGTGTGCGGGAAACCGGGCTGCGCGACATCGACGCTGACGCGGGGATCGACCAGCAGCGCCCGGACATCCGCGTAGCGGGTGACCAGCCACGGCGTGCTGCCATCCCACAACCTCACCCGCGACACCCGTTCCCCGGACAGGTCCGGCGCCGGGTCGAACGGGCAACCTTCCGCGCGGGCCATCGGGAACATCGGCAGCTGTGCGTCGTGCATGGAACCTCCTCGTGCCGGACTGTCATGCGTTGTCGGCTTGGTCATCGGTGGGCGTCCGCTTTCTCCCGGCGGCGCGCGACGTCGTTGGCGCGTCGCGCGGTGAAGATCCCGAGGGCGGCGATGGCGGCGAACCCGATCAGGAGGTAGCGGGCGGACGCGACCATCGATGGCGCGCCCAGGTTGACCAGGAGTCCGGCGACCGCCGCGCCGAAGGCGGTCGACATCGTCAGCACCGTCGCGATCGCGGCGGCGGTTTTCCGCCCCTCGCCGGGATCATCGGTGCTGGCCATGGCGGCGACGGACAGGTGCGGCATGGCGATGCCGATTCCCGCGCCGCCGGCGACGAGCACGGGCAGCCAGGCGAGGACCACGGGCAGCGGCGCGTCGTCGTGCTGCAGCAGGGCGAGCGCGGCGAACCCGGCGGCGAGAGCGGCCGGGCCGGCGACCTGGAGCCGCCGGATCGTCCGCTCCCGGCTCGCCGAGGAGCTCACGATCTGGCTCGCCGACCAGCCGAAAGACAGTGCTGCGGCGAAGAATCCCGCCGCCACGGGCGGCAGCCCACCCAGGTGCTGGCCGAACAACGGCAGGAACGTCTCCACGGCCACACCGGATGCGAGCAGCACGATGGTCAGGAAGACCCACCGCAACGCCGAGCCGGACTGGAACGTCGAACGCGGCAGGACCCGCACCGCCGCCCGCTTTTCCGCCACCAGGAACGTCACGACCAACGCGAGCCCCAGCAGGATGAACGCCGTCATCGCGGCGGCGTTCGAGAGGATCCCGGCGACGCTCACCGCGCCCACGGCCGCGACGACCAGCACCAGCGAGCGCACCGGCACCGGGGTCGCGTGCTCGTCCCGTTCGCTACGCGGGAGCGCCCTGGGCACGAACGCCGCCATCACGACCGAGACGGCGGCCAGCACGACGAAAGCCAGTCGCCACGAACCGAACTGCGCGAACAGCCCGCCGAGCGCCGGGCCCACGAAGTTGCCGACGCCGAACATCGCGGAGACCAACGCGCTGCCGCGCGACCACAGGTGGGGTGGCAGCGCCGAGCGGATCATGGCGAATCCCAGGCCGGTCAGCAGTCCGGCGCCGAGGCCCTGGATGCCGCGGCCGACCAGCAGCACGGGCATCGCCGGGGCCGCCGCGCAGACCAGCGAACCGCCGGCGAAGACGCCGAAGCCGATCAGGTAGGAGCCGACATCGCCGCGCCGGGAGAGCAGCCGGCCCACGAACATCGTCGCGACCACCTGGGCGATCAGGAAGGCCGTCATGTTCCACGCGTACAGCCGCTCGCCGCCGATGTCGCCGACCGCCGTCGGCAGCAGGCTCGCCGCCACGTAGATGTTCACCGCGCCGACGAGCACCCCGCCGGCCAGCACGACCGCGGTGCTCAGATGACCGCCTAGCTCCCGCCACGACCCGGTATCCCGAGTGTTTTCCACGCGCTTTTCCTCACTGTTGAGCGATTGGCGCGTGCATCATGCCGGGCCGGGGACACCCGGTAAACGGACAAAACAGACGTGAAATGCGTCACATTTTCTTGAGATCGTTCGGGATGGGTGGACCTTCGCGATCTGTCCAATGTCGACAGGTCGAGGCGGGCTCACCGCCCGTGTTTCGCCGGTCCTGGAACGGCCTCGAAGGGGTCGATGCCGGTGAGGTCCACGCTGGCGGCCCACAGGCCTGCGGCGAGCGCGACGTCGGCGAGCGGGCCCTGAACGGCTTCGCTGCGAGGCTCGCCGCGAAGCCCGAACATGCGAGGTCCCCACAGCTGGCCACCGCGAACGGATGGATCCAGGACCGCTCGAACGGCGGGCCACGCGCCGGCTTCCTTGCCCTGCAAGGCGAGTCCGGCGGGCAGTCCCCGCAACCGCTGACCGGTGGTCCGGATGTGAACGGGCGGGCGGGAGGGGGTGAGGGAGTCGAGCGCGCCACCGGGGTGGTTCACCACGCTCAGCGCCGCCCCGCCGGCGGCGCGCAGGCGACGGTCGAGCTCGAAGCCGAACAGCATCTGCGCGAGCTTCGACCGCGCGTAGGCGCGTTTGGGCTCGTAGTCCCGCGTGCTCTGCAGGTCGGCGAGGTCCAGGTTCGCCGACTTCGCCACGAAGCTGCCGGTGGTGACCACGCGGCCCGCGCGCGCGGCGAGCAGCGGCGCCAGGTGTCCGACCAGCAGGAAGTGTCCGAGGTGGTTGGTGGCGAACGTCAACTCGTGGCCATCCTCGGTCTCCTCGCGCCGCGGCCCGTCCAGCAGCACCCCGGCGTTGCAGACGATCGCGTCGAGTCCGCCCGCGTCCAGCTCGTCCGCGGCGGACTTGATCGAGGAGAGGTCGGAGAGGTCCAGGCGGAGGTGGTGCACGCGTGCATCGGGGGTCCGGGACCGGATCGATGCCATCGCGGCGTTCGCCTTGGTGCCGTTGCGGCTGCCGAGGACGACGGTCGCTCCGGTGCCGGCCAGCTGTTCGGCGACGAAGTACCCGATCCCCGCGTTTCCACCGGTCACCAGGAAGGTCTTCCCGTCGGCGCGCGGTGGCCGGCGGACGTCCCACTGCGCGGTCTGGGCGGTGGGCGGCATGGCGGCTCCGGTGGGCTCGGTGTGGTTTCGGGGTGGTTTCGGGTTGCGGCGCCCCGCTCAAGTAAATCGAAGTCGTTCCGACTTTGCAATGACTTCGATTTTGGAGTCGCTCCTGCTCGCCGGTAGCATCGAGGCATGGCACAGACTCCGGCGCGGGTGTCCGACCGGCGTGAACGCAAGAAGGCCGCCACCCGCCAGGCACTCTCGGCGGCCGCGCGCCGGCTGTTCCTGGAGCGGGGCTTCGACCAGGTCACCGTCGCCGAGATCGCCGACACCGCGGACACTGCGGTGTCGACGCTGTTCGCGCACTTCCCCGGCGGGAAGGAGGCGCTGGTCCTCGGCGACGCCGGAGAACGCGAGGCGGGCCTGGCGGCGGCCGTTCGCAACCGCCCGGAGGGCGGTTCGGTCCTGGATGCCCTGCGCGATTTCCTCGCCACGCGAGGCCCTTTCGCCCCCGATCCCGGACCAGAGGCCCGGCGCGTCGCCGAACTCGTGGTCGCCACCCCGGCTTTGCGCGCCTACGCCCGGACGTTGTGGACGAGCTGCGAAGCCGCGCTGGCCCGCGTCATCGCCGAGGAAACCGGCCGCGACGCAGACGACCTCTCCTCGCGCCTGCTTGCCCGCTACGTACTGGAAATCCCCGATCTCGCGGGCACGGAGCCCGACCCGCGAGCGGCCCTGGACACCGCGTTCTGCCACCTCGCGCGCGGCTGGCCCGGCCTGCCCTGAACCGAGCCGCAGCAGTCGGCGAGTAGCTCCGGTTTTCCTTGCAGGACATCGGTTTTCGTGCGTCCTGGTCGCGGGTGGACGTGATCTCGTTCCCACTCGGCTGCTCTTGCGTCCTCGATATCAAGTGGGCGTTTCAGAAGGACTTCGGGAGAGCTCGTCCCGAAGGCCCCCGGTCCCTGGCACAGATGGCGATTTCGCGCGAAATCGCCATCCGGCCCTCACACGGTGCGGCGGTTTCGCGCGAAATCGGCGTCCTTCGTCCCGGGCGGCCACGTTCCACGCGTGGCCGCATCACGATGCCGAAGCGACCCCGAGGGCGGTGCGCGCGGGGGGAGGAGAGCGCGGCGCGCGGATTATCGGCTCTGGCTATAAGCGTGACTCGGGATTCGGCCTTGTTGGTGCCGCAGATCACCGGTGGAGTTGTTGCGGCGCAGCGCTTGTCAACGAGGTCAAGGCCGTGACGGAGGGTCACATGGCATCAGCCGAAATCGGGACGCCGGTGGTGTCACCGGCGCTCCCACGCCCGGACCGCAAGGCCTGGGGCATCGTCATCCTGCTCTTCGCCTTCTTCACGCTGAACTTCGCGGACAAGGCGGCGGTGGGATTGGCGGCGCAGCAGATCCGCCATGACCTCGGCCTGACCGCCGGGGACTTCGGCCTGGTCGGCAGCGCGTTCTTCTGGTTGTTCGCCGTCGGCGCGGTGGGGTTGTCCGCCGCCATGCGCTGGATCTCCGCGAAGTGGGCGGCGGCCATCCTGATGTTCACCTGGATCGCCAGCATGCTGCCGCTCGCGGTGCCCACGACGTTCGGGGTGCTGCTGGTGTCCCGGATCGTGCTGGGCTTCTTCGAGGGGCCGGCTCACGCCCTGTGCCAGAGCGTCGTCGCCGACCGGTTCCCGAAGGAGAAGCGCGCGTTCGCCGGGTCGATCGTGAACGCGGGGTCCTCGGTCGGCCCGCTGATCTCCGCGCCGGTGCTGACGTGGGTGATCGTCTCGTACTCCTGGCACGCCGCGTTCCTCGTGCTGATCGCGGTCGGCGCCGTCTGGCTGGTCGTCTGGCTGTGCTACGTCGAGCGGCAGCCGTTGCGGAAGCGCCCGACGACCGCGGTGGCGGCGGAGGCGGACCCGAACGGGCACATCGACGTGCCGTTCCTCCGGTTGCTGCGGTTGCCCAGCTTCTGGGGTCTCAGCCTGCTGTCGTTCGCGGGTTACCTCATCACCTCGCTGAAGGTCTCGTGGCTGCCCGCGTTCCTCGGCGAAGGCCTCGGCTACGCGCCGGCCACCGTCGGATGGCTGGTCACCGCGCCCTACGCCACGGCGGTCGTCGTCCTCGTCGCCAGCGGATACCTGTCGGGCCGGCTCCTCGCGCGGGGCTGGAGCTCCCGGGCCGCGCGCGGTCACCTCAGCGGCGCGCTGATCGTCTTCGCCGGGCTGAGCATGATCGCGTTCGCGCTGGTCGGGCCGGGGACGCTCCAGCTGGTGCTGGTGATCTGCACCTTCTCCATCAACAGCGTCGCGTTCTCGGTCGCCTTCGCGGGTGCCTCCGACTTCCTGCCGCAACGCCAGCGGACCGCGTTCTTCGGGTGCGTGATCGGGTTCTACAGCATCGCGGGAATCGTCGCCCCCTACGCGCTGGGGCTCATCGTCCAAGCCGGGCCGACGCCGTCCGAGGGCTATTCGAACGGGTTCCTCGTCGTCGGTATCGCCATCTGCGCGTTCGCGGTGATCGGCGCGAGGTTGCTGGACCCGGAGGCCGCTCGCCGGACCCTGGAGGCCGAGACCGCGATGAGGAGGGCTTCGTGATGGAGGCACCGCTGACCGGGATCCGGGTGGTGGACCTGGGCCAGTACATCGCCGCTCCCGGGGCCGGCCAGCAGCTGGCCGACCTGGGCGCCGAGGTGATCAAGGTGGAGAGCCCCACCGGCGACCAGGCGCGATCCGTCGGCTCGTTCGGCCAGGCGATGCTGCACGCGAACAACCGCGGCAAGCGCAGCATCGCGATCGACCTGCGGCATCCCGAGGGGTTCCGAGTCCTCGACGAGCTGTGCGCGGGATCGGACGTGCTGCTGCACAACTTCCGGCACGGCTCGGCCGAACGCCTCGGCATCGGGCCGGAGCGGACGCGTTCGCGCCACCCGCACCTCGTCTACGGGTTCGTCACCGGATTCGGAACCCGTGGCCCCTCGGCGGGACGAGCGGGACTGGACATCGCGGCCCAGGCCGAGTTCGGGATCATGCACACCACCGGCGATGCCGACGGCGAACCGCAGCGCGTCGGCTTCACCGTCGCCGACGTGCTGGCCGCGAACGCCCTGGCGTCCGGGGTGCTCGCCGCGCTGGTCCGGCGCGGCCGGACCGGCAACGGTGCGGTCGTCGAGACCTCGCTGATGGAAGCGGTGGTGGCGGCCCAGGCGACGCAGTGGACGGACTACCGCCTCACCGGCGACGCGCCCCGGCGGACGGGCAACGGCCAGCCCGCGGTGGCGCCCGCCGCGGATCTCGTGCAGACCGTCGACGGCGCTGTCGTGGTCTCCGCCTACACCGCGACCAAGTGGGCCGCGCTGTGCTCGGCGATCGGCAGGCCGGAGCTCACGACCGACCCGCGCTTCGCGGACAACGGGTCGAGGGTCGCGAACCGGTTGGCGTTGAAGGAAGTCCTGAGCTCAGCCCTCGGCCACCTCACCCGCGCCGAGGCGATCGCGCTGCTGACTTCGAGGGGGATCGTGTGCGGCTCGGTGCGGTCGTTCGACGAGCTCGCGAAGGACGCCGACCTCGCCGCATCGGGCCTGGTCGTCGAGCTGGACGAGCTCGGGATCGATGCCCCGGTCGCGCCCTTCCGGGTCGACGGGGCGGCCCGCGGCCGGACGTCGGCCGCGCCCCGGCTGGGCGCCCACACCCGTGACGTGCTGCGCGAACTCGGGCGCAGCGAGGACGAGATCGACCGGCTGGCCGACGACGGCGTCGTCGCCCTGCCGGAGCAACCGCGACCAGGGATGGAGAAACGATGACCCGCGCCGCCGGCATGGCCGACTTCGACGCGTACTTGCGCACGATCGCCGCGTTCACCGACGACGAGCTGATCCCCGCCGAGGCCGAAATGGTCGCCACGGGACAGGTCCCGGATGCGATCGTGCGGCGCATGGCCGAGCTGGGGCTGTTCGGCATCTCGATCCCGCCCGCCTACGGCGGGCTCGGCTGGACCATGGAGCAGCAGGTGCGGCTGACGCTCGAGTTCACCAGGGCGTCGTGCGTGTACCGCTCCCGCTTCTCGACCGTGATCGGGCTCTGCTCGCAGGCGATCCTCGACCACGGCACGGAGGAGCAGCGCCGCGAGATGCTGCCGGAGATGGCGGCCGGCCGGCGGGTGACCTCGTTCGCGCTGACCGAGCCGGAGGCCGGTTCCGACGCGACCAACGTGCAGACCGTCGCCCGGCGCACCGGCGACGGCTGGGTCCTGGACGGGTCGAAGCGCTACATCACCAACGCCCACTGGGCGGACGCGCTGCTCGTCTTCGCGCGCACCGACGGCGCCGAGGGCCCCGAGGTGTCCGCGTTCATCGTGGACCGGACCGCGCCCGGCGTGTCGACCCGGATCCCGGACCTCATGAACGGCCACGCCGAGGGGCCCGTCGCCGAGATCGACCTGAAGTCGGTGGTCGTCGCCGAGGACCGGCTGCTCGGCGGGGCGCCCGGCACCGGGCTCGCGGCCGCGATGCGCGGGATCAACCACGCCCGGCTCCACGTCGCCGCGACCTGCGTCGGCCAGGCGACCCGGATGCTGGAGGAGGCCACCCGCCACGTCAGCGAGCGGCACCAGTTCGGCGCCCCGCTCGCCGATCTCGGCGTCGTGCAGGCCGAACTGGGCCGGTGCTACTCGGAGATGGAGGCCGGGCGGGCCCTCGCCCTGGACGCCGCCCGCTCGTTCGACGCCGGAACCGTTCCCCGGCAGCGGATTTCGGCGGCGAAGCTGTACTGCTCGGAGATGGTCGGCAGGATCGCCGACCGGTGCGTGCAGCTGCTCGGCGGGGAGGGCATCGTCGGGCCGCACCCGGTGCCCCGGATGTGGCGCGACGTCCGCACCCTGCGCATCTACGAGGGCGCCTCCGCGATCCACGAGCGGAACCTGGGCCGCGCGATGATCCGGTCGGTCGCGGCGGACGGGGTGCTGCCGGACAGCTACCGCGTACGTTAGGGCTCGTCAGGGGGAGCGCGTCGGCCCCGGGCGATCGGAGGAGGGACGATGGAGCTGCGTCAGATCGAGTACTTCCTGGCCGTGGTCGAGCACGAGGGCCTGAACCGGGCCGCGCAGCGCCTCTACGTCTCCCAGCCGGCGCTCTCCCAGGCGATCCAGGCGCTCGAACGAGAGCTCGGCGTGGAGCTGTTCCAGCGCGTGGCTCGGCGCAGCCTCGTGCTGACCCCGGCGGGAACGCTGCTGGTCCCGAAGGCGCGGGCGATCCTCGACGGCGTCGTGGCCGCCCGGGACGAGATGAGCCGGGCCCGGGATCTCAAGGCGGGCTCGGTCTCCATCGGCACGATGCCGGAGATGTCCAGCGACGCGGTCGCCTCCTGGATCACCTCGTTCCGGGCCCGGCATCCGGACGTGCGGCTGGACATCGCCGAGGCCGCCGGCGTCCGGGCCCTGTGCGGCGAGGTCGTCGCCGGCCGGTACGAGCTCGGGTTCACCACCCGGCCCGTCCCGACCGAGAGCCTGGACTTCGTCGAGCTCGGGGTGCAGCGACTGCTGCTGGTGATGCCGCCGGGCTCGCCTGCGCCGCCGACCGGGCGGCTGCCGCTCGACGCCCTCGGCGACCTTCCGCTGACGATCTGTTCGCTCGCGCAGCGCGAGAACGACCGGGTCGCGACGGCGCTGCGGGATGTGGGGGTGGAGCCGCGGCTGATCGCGAGCATGCCCAATCGCCACGCGCAGCTCACGCTCGTGCTCGGCGGCGGCGTGCATGCCTTCCTCCCGCTGCGGATGGCCGTTCAGGCGCGGCGGCTCGGTGCCGTCGTGATCGAAACCGATCCGCTGGTGTCGGTGCCCTTCGGCGTGGTCCACCGGCACGCCGCGCTGAGCCCGGCGGCGGAGGAGGTGGTCAGCCAGTGCAGGGCCACCCTCGACACCTGGTATTCCGCCATCGCCGACCTCCAGGCCGAAGGGGCGAGCCTGATCGACGCGGCCGACGCCGCCTACGACGACGTGCACCGCCCGATGAATCCGGGCGGCTGAGAGGTCGTCTCAGACCGGCTCCACCCGGCTGATCCCGAAGGCGCCGTTCAACACCCCGGACCGGGAGACTTCCTACGGCGGCGACCACCGCGGCTGCACCGACTACCCCGAACTCGCGGTCTGACCAAAGGGTCGCCGTTGAGGGCACGCGCAGGGCGTGGCCGTCCGGGCACAGGGTGGAGATTTCGCGCGAAATCGCCCTCTGCGTCAGGCGCCGGGCGCCTTCGGGATGAGCCGCTCCGAACCGACCTCTGGAAGCAGTCGTGCCGGAAACACCGCGGCTGGACAGAATTCAGTTGAGCACCACTGTGGACAGAAGTGCGCACGAAGGACGGAAGTCACCGGGGTGGTGGCTGCGCTCAGCGGGTCCGCCTCGTGGTGGGGCCGGACGGGCTTGTCGCCGAGCACCGTGACCCGGCGGCCGGCGCGGCGGCCCGGCCGAGGGTGTGCGGATCACCTATCACTGCGACGCCGTGGCGGTCCCGGACGGCGGGCGCTGGAGGCTGAGCCGCATCGATGCCGACGTCACCTGGTGCTCGGGTGATCCGTCGACCATCTTCTGCCGAGGAATCCGGGTATGGGGAGAACGCCGGCTTCGTCCACGAGGCCGGCGTTCTCTGTCGCAGCGGGCGTCAGGCGGTTGGCAGGGAGTCCTTGGCCGCCGCCTCGGTCACCCCTTCCTGCGGCGCATCTTGGCCGGACGAGGTGGCCCTGCGGCGGTTGCGCAGCATGGTGAGCGCGATGATCGCGCTGGTCGCGGTGATCGCGGCGCAGGCGAGTCCGATCGTGTTGAGCCCGCTGGTGTAGGCATCCTTGGCGGCGGTCATCAAGCCCTCGGCGGCCTGGGCCGGCAGCTCCCGAGCGACGGTGATGGCATCCTCCATGCTTGCCCCGGCGGTGTCGGCCGGGATTCCGGCGGGGAGCACGATCGAGTCGCGGTAGACGGCGGCGCCGAGGCTGCCGAGCGTGGCGATGCCGAGCGCGTTGCCCAGGTCGCCGCTGATGGAGGAGAGGCCCGCCGCGGAGCCGCCCCGCTCGGGCGGGACGGACCCGACGACCAGGTTGGTGCCGAGCGATCCGAAGGTGCCGACGCCGATGAAGATGATCACGAATCCGGCGATCAGCAGCGGCATCCCGCCGACCGGGTCGACCAGGACGAGCATCAGGTAGCCGGCCATGCCGATGAGCAGAGCCACTCCGACCACGGTGCCGAGCTGGAAGCGCTTGGCGAAGACCGGCGCCACCTGCGCGGCGATGATCGAGGCGATGGCCGCGGGCAGCATCCACAGGCCCGCCGCCATCGGCGAGAGGCCCTCGACCATCTGGAGGAACCCGGTGATGAAGAGGTAGCCGCCTCCGGTGCCGAGCATCGAGACCATCAGGATCAGCAGCGCGGCGGTGAACGCGCCGACCCTGAAGAGCTTCAGGTCGAGCAGCGGGTGGGCGAGCTTGCCCTGCCGCGACACGAAAGCCACGCCGACGGCCAGGCCGACGACGATCGCGGCGACCGGCACCGGCGCGATGCCGTAGCGCGCGAACTCCTTCAGCCCGTAGATGATCGACAGGATCGACACCAGCGACAGCAGCACGCTCAGCAGGTCGATCCGGCCGGCATTGGGGTCCTTGTACTCCGGTAGCACGAGCGGGGCGGCGATCAGCAGCACCACCATGACGGGGACGCCGAGCAGGAACACCGAGCCCCACCAGAAGAACTCCAGCAGTGCGCCGCCGATGACCGGGCCGAGCGCCGTGCCTCCCATGAAGCAGCCGGCCCACACCGCGATGGCGCGACCGCGCTGGTGCGGGTCGTGGAACATGTTGCTGATGAGGGCGAGGGTGGACGGCATCAGCGTCGCGGCGGCGATGCCGAGCAGGGCTCGGGTGATGATCAGGGCCTCCGCGCTGGTGGAGCAGGCGGCGGCCACCGAGGTGATGCCGACGGCGAAGGCGCCGATCATCAGCAGCTTGCGACGGCCGATCCGGTCGCCGAGGGTGCCCATGGTGATGAGGAAGCCGGCGATCAGGAAGCCGTAGATGTCCATGATCCACAGCGTCTGCGTGCCGGTGGGCTGCAGCCCTTCGGCGAGGTGCGGAAGTGCCAGGTACAGCACGCTCTGGTCGAGGGAGATCAGCAGGGTGGGCAGGGCGAGCACGGCGAGCCCCAGCCACTCCCGGGGCCCGGCCTTCCGGACAGGGGCCCCGGGGGCGTTCGATGGCATGGATTTCCTTCCTCGTAGCTGAACCGGTGTCGTGGCGTGCGCGCGAACGAGGCGGCGTCCCGACCGGGATCGAACGCGACGCTAAAACCTCGACTTAACTTCAGCTCAAGTTCCTTCGTTCGATTCGCCCGGCCAGTTCTGCCAGCAGGTCGACCAGGAGGTTCCGGGTGAATTCGTCGGCCAGGACCCCGTTGGCGTCGAACCGCTCGTGGGCGCGGAAGACGAGCACCTCCGGCTTGGCGAGCACATCGGCGCCGATGCTCCCGAGGATCTGGCGCAGGGCCAGCTGCGCTCGCACGGTTCCCAGCGCGCCGGGCGAGGCGCCGACCACGGCGACCGGCTTGCCGGCCATGCCCGCCCCGTCGGGCATGCGGCTCATCCAGTCGATCGCGTTCTTCAGCGCGGCAGGGATCGACGCGTTGTGCTCCGGGGTCGCGATCAGCAGTCCGTCGGCCTGCGAGACGTACTTGTGCAGGTCGAGCACTGCGGCCGGCAGCGGGCCTTGTTCCAGGTCCTGGTCGTACAGCGGCAGATCGCCGAGGCCGTAGACCTGAATGGACATCGGGCCGGGGTTGAACTTGTCGGCCGCGCGCAGCAGCGCGGTGTTGTAGGAGTCGGCGCGCAGGCTCCCGGAGAGAGCGAGAACGCGGTATTCCTTTGCCGGTGCGGTCATTTCGAGCTCCTGTTCATCGATTGGCCCGCGACGAGAGCGACGAGGGCGATGGTGAATCCGGTGATTTGCCACGGGGTGAGGGTCTGGCCGAGGAAGACGAATCCGGCCAGCGTGGCGACGAGCGGGTTCGCGGTCGACAGCAGCGATGTCGAGGTGGGCGCGAGGCGTTGCACGCCGCGGAACCACATCGTGTAGGCGAGTGCGGTTCCGATGAGCCCGACGTAGGCGAAGCCGATCAGGTTCTCAGCGGTGAACGTCGTCGGCAGCCCTTCGGTCACGAGCGTCAACGGCGTGAGCGCCAGCCCGCCGATGGTGAGTTGCCAGCCGGTCATGGTCAGCGCCGGAACCGGTGAACCCCACTTCTTGCCGAGCACGATCGCCAAGCCCATCAGCGAGGTCGCCGCGAGCATGGCGGCGATGCCGACCGGGTCCGGCATGGTCGCTGCTGTAGTGGTCATCAGTGCGACACCGGCCGCGACCGCGCCGCACGCGATCAGCACTGCGCGCGGAGTGCGGATCTTCAGCAGCGGGACCGCCAGCGCTGCGACGATGAGCGGCTGCAGCGCTCCGAAGGTGGCGGCGAGCCCGCCGGGCAGCCGGTAGACGGCCACGAACAGCAGCGGGAAGAACGCGCCGACGTTGAGCATCCCGAGCACCGTCGTCTTCCACCACCACGCACCCTGCGGCAGCGTCCGGGTGAACGCCAGGATGAGCAGGCCCGCGGGCAGTGCACGCGCGGCCGCGGCCAGCAACGGCCGATCCGGCGGCAGCAGCAGAGTGGTTGCGACGTAGACGGTTCCGAAGCTCACGGGTGCAATCGCGGTGATCAGCGCGTCGCGCAACGGCGTTGGTTCGCGAATGCGCGCCTCCGGCGCCAGGTCTGCGACGGCGACCATGTCACTGCCTCCTCCATCGGGTAATCTCGACATCGAGATAAAACCAGGAGACAATCTCGATGTCAAGTCTCTCGACATCGAGTTATCAAGGAGTGGATGTGGCCGACACCGTCGACATGATCATGGATCTCTGGCGCGACGAAGCGCCGGAGCTGGCAGAGGACCTGTGGCCCGTGGCGATCGTGGGGCGAGTGCAACGACTCGCCCGCATCCTCGACCGCGCTTTGAAGGACTTCTACGCCGAGCACGGTCTCGAGGTGTGGGAGTTCGACGTCCTCACCACCCTGCGCCGGTCCGGTCCGCCCTACGAACTGACCCCCGGAGCGCTGCTCGAGGCGGCGATGATCACCTCGAGCACGGTCACCAACCGCATTGACCGCATGGAAGCGAAAGACCTCGTCGAACGTGTCCGGGACCCCGACGACCGGCGCTCGGTGCGCGTGCGCCTGACCGCGCACGGGATCGAGGTCGTCGACCGCGTCTTCCGGCTCCACCTGGCCAACGAGGCGCGGCTGCTCCCGGACTACGAACCCGCCGACTACCAACACCTCACCGGCGAACTCCGCCGCCTGCTCGAGCACTTCGGCGACCAGCTCGATCGCGACCGGGCCACTGCCAAACCGGCCGAAAACGCCTGAGCCCGACGCGATCGCGTCGCCGGCGAACCTCGGGGTTCCCGTTTCGGGGCCGCCCGAGAACGTGTCCTTTCTGGACGGTGGGGCCCGCCGGAAGGGGTGCTGTCGCTGAGGAAGCAGGCCACGGCGGCGGTGCCGGGTGCCTGTCGAGGCGCCTTGAGATAGGCGGGGGGAGGGCCTGTCGTCCCGGTGGGCTCTCCCCGCGGGTTCGACCCCGTCGAGCGCGAGCCGTGGTGGTTTCGCTGCGCATGCTCGTGCCGATGAAAGAAGGTTCGTTTTCTCCTTGACTTTCTTCCCGAGGTGTCCTTAAGGTAACCGAGCTTCTGCTGCCGTCGATTGGAGAGGAACGTTGCTCATCTGAGGTCCTGAGACGCCGTGCGTCGCGCTCGTTCCCGAAGCGCCGACCCGGTTGCGACCTCTGCGATGTGAGCCGTTCCTCCGCCCCGACAACGGACCGTGAGTCGGCGTTTCCCGCTTCGCCTGCTGTCGCTCGCGGCGTCTCGAACGCGTTGCACCCACACCGCTACTTCGAGCAACTGCGAGGCCCTCATGTCTACTTCCACGCACCTGCCCGGCATCGCCGCCATCACCTGCACCGAGCTCGGCTACACCTGGCCGGACGGCAGCCGGGTCTTCGACGGGCTGCAGGCGGCGTTCGGGCCCGGCCGCACCGGCCTCATCGGGCTCAACGGGTCGGGCAAGTCCACCCTGCTGAAGCTGGTGGCGGGCGAGCTCGCGCCGACCGCCGGCGCGGTCCGCGTGTCCGGCGATGTCGGCTACCTGCCGCAGAACGTCGCGCTGGACACCAGGATGCGCGTCGACGAGGCCCTCGGCATAGCCGGGATCCGCGCCGCGCTCAACGCCATCGGCGCCGGTGACGTGCGCGAGGAGCACTTCGCCGCGATCGGCGACGACTGGGACGTCGAGGAGCGCGCCGCGGCCATGCTCGCCGGTCTCGGGCTGGGCCACATCGGGCTCGACCGCACCATCGGCGAGGTCTCCGGCGGCGAGTCGGTGCTGCTGCGGCTGGCCGCGCTGCTGCTGACGCGGCCGGACGTCCTGCTTCTCGACGAGCCGACCAACAACCTCGACCTGCACGCCAGGCGACGGTTGTACGAGGCGGTCGAGAACTGGTCGGGCGTCCTGGTCGTGGTCAGCCACGACCGCGAACTGCTGCAGCGGGTGGACCAGATCGCCGACCTCCGGGACGGCGAGATCGGTTGGTACGGCGGCAACCTCGCCGCCTACGAGGAGGCGCTCGCCGTCGAGCAGGAGGCGGCGCAGCGGATGGTCCGCGTCGCCGAGACGGATCTGCGGAGGCAGAAGCGCGAACTCGCCGACGCGCACATCAAGCTGGCCCGCCGGAAGCGGTACGGCCAGAAGATGTGGGACACCAAGCGCGAGCCGAAGGTCGTGATGAGCGAGCGCAAGCGGCAGGCCCAGGTCTCCGCCGGCAAGCACCGCATCATGCACGAGGAGAAGCTCGCCGGGGCGAAGGAGCGGCTCGACGAGGCGGTGGAGGCGGTGCGCGACGACGACGAGATCAGGGTCGATCTGCCGCACACGGCGGTGCCGCTCGGGCGAACCGTCCTGACCCTGCGCGACCTGCGCCTCCGCTACGGGGCTCGGGTGCGGGGCGAGTTCGACCTGCGCGGGCCAGAGCGGGTCGCGCTGTTGGGCCGGAACGGCTCGGGCAAGACGACGCTGCTGCGCACCATCGCCGGGGAACTGGAACCGCTGGAGGGGGAGGCCATCGCGCACGTATCGCTGCGCTTCCTGCCCCAGCGGCTCGACGTCCTGCAGGAGGAGCTGAGCGTCGCCGAGAACGTGGCGCGGTTCGCGCCGGGTTCGACCAACAACGAGATCCGGGCCCGCCTGGCCCGCTTCCTCTTCAAGGGGGCGCGGGCCGACCAGCAGGCGGCGACGCTGTCCGGTGGTGAGCGATTCCGCGCGGCCCTCGCCGCGCTGATGCTCGCCGAACCGGCGCCGCAGCTGCTCATGCTGGACGAACCGACGAACAACCTCGACATGGCCAGCGCACGTCAGCTGGTCGCGGCGCTGAGGTCGTACGAAGGGGCGCTGATCGTGGCCAGCCACGACATGCCGTTCCTCGAATCGATCGGCATCACCCGGTGGGTCCTGCTCGACGAGGAGCTGCGCACGATCCGGGAACCGGCCACGGCCTGATCGTGTCGCAGCCAAACTGTCCCTTGTGGACAGTAGAAGGGGTGGCGGGTCCGCCGGGACCTGCCGCCCCTGCGCGCTTCCCGGCGTCAGAATTCGTTTCAGAACGGCTCCGCCAGGCTCATCCCGAAGGCGCCTGGCACCGATGGCGATTTCGCGCGAAATCGCCATCCCGTCCCCACGTGGAGCGGTGATTTCGCGCGAAATCGGCGCCCTGCGCCCCAGGCGGTCACGTCCTACGCGTGCCCTCGCACAATTCTGGAACGACGTCTCAGTACTCGACGACCTGGCGCACCTCGACGCTGCCGTAGCGTCCGGTGGGGATCTGCCCGGCCCACTTCGTCGCCGCGTCGAGGTCGGCTACCTCGATGACGTACAGGCCGGCCAGGTATTCGCCCGCGCGGTGCTCGATGCCGTCGGTGGTCGCCGCGGCGTCGTCCTGGACGGTCACGGTGCGAGCGGCCTCGGCGGGGTGGAAGCCGGCCTCGTACACGAAGATGCCGGCGTCGCGGATCTGCTTGTCGAGCGCCAGCCAGTCGTCGATCTCGCCGTCGGTCGGGCCGGTCTTGGCGGGGTCGTAGGGCGATCTGCTGCGCCGGTTCGGCGTGCCCCGCCCGCTGCGCGGCCAGGCGCGCCGCTCCGAGCTCCAGCAGCGCGAGCGGGTTGCCGTGGGCCTCGTCCAGCACGCGTTCCCGCACCGGATGCGCGAGGCCGCGGACCCAGGTGTCCAGCACGCTGGCCGCCGCGTCCGGCGACAACCCGGTCAGCTGCAGCGCCTCGATTCCCGGAGCGGGGAACGGCATCGCGGGATCGCGGACGGCGAAGATCATGGCGATCGGATCGTCGCGGAACCGCCGGGCGGCGAACAGCAGGGCGTCCAGCGAGCCGCGGTCGAGCCACTGCGCGTCGTCGACGACGCAGAGAACAGGAGAGTCGGAGGCGAGTTCGGCGAGCAGGGTGAGCGTGCCCGCGCCGATCAGGAACGGGTTGACCACGGGCGCGTCGGCCAGCCCGAACGCGCCGCGCCGCGCCTCGGCCTGCGGCCCGGGCAACTGGTCGAGCCGGTCCAGGTGGGGGTGGAGCAGGAGGTGGAGCGCCGCGAACGGCAGCTCGGCCTCGGACTCGATGCCCACGACGCGCAGCACCCGCATGTCCGCGGCGGCGCGCACGGCGCATTCGAGGAGGGTCGTCTTCCCGATCCCGGCTTCACCGCTGATCACCAGGGATCCGCTGCGACCGGCAGCGGCCGAGGAGAGCAAGCTCTCGACGCGCTGCCGCTCCTCTTCGCGACCGACCAACATGGACCCACCCTAGTTCGCCGGAAGCCGGATCGAGCCCGGTCCAGCCGGAAAACCCGGCCGCACGGGGGATCGCGGCAGCAGACCACAGTGGATAGATCACGCTGCGACACCGTGCGGCTGCTGTGAGTTCAGCCGAGCAGAAGGGGAATCCGATGCCGGGAAGCCGGTTCGTCGGTGGAGCTCGGGAGTTTCAGTTGATCTGTGCCGACGTCGTCACTTCGTCGGCTGAAAGGCCGCGGATTTTAACCGTTCCGGAGTGTTCGTTCGTCCTATTTGCGAGTTCTCGCCAGACGTTCCGATGTCCTTGACGGGGCGATGCGGCCGGTGGTGTGCTGTCGCGCCAGTCGGCATTGGGGATCGCGGTCGACGGGAATGCGCAGCACTGCGGCTTGTTCGAGCTTCTGCTCCGCTTCTGCTGCCACTGGATGGTTGGGGGAACCATGTTTGGTGGGCACCGGATCGGGACCGCCGGCGTTCGGCGGCTTCGCCGCTCGTTAGTCGCCGCAGTGCTCCTGGGCTTGGTTGGCAGCGGCGTGCCGGCCGCGGCGCAAGAGCCACCACCGACGGAGCGCGAGGTCATCGGCCTGCGCAAGCCCATCCACACCGTGGTCACCGAGCCCGCCCTGATGGGCGAGGACCCGGTTCCGGCGCCCGAAGCCCCGAGCACGCTGGACCCGCTGGACCCCGGCCCCGACGGTCACGTGGCGGTCGAACGGGCGCCGATCGCCGCGGATCCGCCGGTGCGGCCGGCGCCGATCGACCTGCCGACCCGCCCGGGCCAGGAACTGGTCGACGCGACCGGCGCGGATGCGCTCGCCGCGCTCGGCCGCGCGGGCCGGCTGGGTGCGGACGGCAAGCCCGACCTGGACGCCGGCGACCTGCAGCCGCAGGTCGCATCCGCCCAGCTGGGCGACCCGGCCCGCCCGGGGACGATTCGCGAGCTGATCGATGCCCTGCTTTCCGGGAACCTGCCGCCGAATCTGCCGGTGGACCCGCTGGCCCTGCTGGAGAAGCTGCCCGACGGCCTTCCGCGCGTCACCTACCGGATCTGCTCCGAGTCCGAGACCAAGGCCGTGAGCTGTTCGAACACGCTGCCGCTGGCGGTCCCGGCCATCGTGGACGTGACCGGCGACCGCACCCCGGACGTGCTGGCGGACCTGGTCCCGGCCGCGGGCGTGAACGACATCGCCGCCGTGGCGCGGGAGGTTCTCGATCTGGAGAAGCAGGTCGACGGGATTTCCGCGCGGCTGACAGAGATCGGCGAGATCCTGGCGGACCCGGGCCGCTTCGTCGAACACCCCGGACTGCTGGTGGAGAAGCTGCGGCTGGAAGGACTGCTCGCCGATCTGCACGATGCCGTCCGGGAGAAGACCGAGGCGCTGCTCGGGCTCATCGACGTCGGGCTCGGTTTGCTGTCGGTGCGGCTGCCGACCAGCGAGTTCGCCGGAAAGGACCTGCCCGGTCACGTGTGGGCGGTTTACGACCTGCCCACCCGCAAGCGCCTCTCGCTGGGCTTCGACGGATTCCGCCGCGGTTCCAGCCTGCCGGCCGCGGCGCTCGGCATCTACACGTTCGACCCGGCCCAAGCGGTGCGCGGGATCTACGACGTCAAGGCGTCGTTGCTCCAGGTGGGCGCCGGTGAATCGCTGGCGGTGACGGCCGGGATGGCCGACGTCGCGGAAACCGGCCAGGGTGAGGCGCTCGATCCGACGGTCGCCAGCGCGAGGTTCTCGCCGGTACCGGCGTCGTTCGACGCCCGCGCCCGCATCGATCCAGGGGATGCGGACCGGGATCAGCAGGCGACGGTGGACGCCCGCAGTTCCACCCGGGCGCACCTGGACACGCAGGTGCTGTCCAACCGGCGCGGGGGAACCGCTCCCGCGGACCGGTTCGACCAGCTCAAGGTCGACGTGCTGCCGTCCGAGGTCTCGGCGGCGCTGACGCGGGAAGCCGGCAGCGGCGACGCGACCGTGAACTACCAGGCGGGCTCGGCGATCGACGACGTCTTCTTCGCCGACTACGTGTACTCCGGCGCGAAGCTGGACCAGGCGATGCAGGCGACCGCCAAGTCGCTGCCCGCGCAGTGGGAAGGCCGCCTGACGTCGTCCCAGCAGGAGAAGGTCACCCTGGACTACCGGGCGGCGGGCGAACTCGCCGCGCTGGACATCGCTTTCCTCGACCGGAACCCGTCGATCGCGCTGCGCGGTTCGCTGCGCGACGTCCCCACCGTCGTGGCCGTCGACGCGGACGTTCCCGGCAGGCAGGTCCGGTTCGACGCGGCGGATGCGCTCGGCTCCGCCGAGGTGTTCCTCTCGCGGAACCTCGGCTCGTTCGCCCCGCTCGGCGGCGACCACACCACGCTCGTGCTGGACGGATCGGCCCTCGGCGCCAGCGCGCGGGTCACGGGGCTGCGAAGCCTCGACATCCGGTTCGGAGACCGTCCACGAGGGACGGTCGAGTTCGATCCCGGCGGCCGGCCGATGACCCTGGCGGGCCAGGTCGACGGGCACCTGAAGAGCCGGCTCGACGTGTCCGACCTGCCGGCGCGGCTGTCGTTCGACGTCAACTCCGGCGAGCGGCAGGTCCTGTTCCGGGCGAGTTCCGTGGTCGACCGGGTGCAGGCGGCGTTCGTAAACACCGCCAACGGCCCCAGCACGCTCGCGGCCATCAACGGATTGCCGGAATCCGTGGACATCGGCTACGACGTCGGATCCCGCCCGAAGGTCGGCTACCGGGCGTCCAGCGCGGTGCCGAGGGCGGAGCTGTTCGCCAGCGCCCAGGGCGTGGAGGTGCTCGACCCCGGCGCGCACCACTACCTCTCGGCCGCGATGACCGACATCCCGACCGAAGCGGACCTGCTGATCGACCTGCCGGCCCAGCACCTCGAAGGCACCACGTCGGCGCCCCTCGGTGGGGTCACCGCGGTCGCCCGGGTGCCCTTCGACGGTCGCGACTACACGGCCACCGGCGAACTCACCGGGGTGCCCACGCGGTTCGACGCGGACTGGCCCGACGGATCGTTCCGGTTCCGCGGCGTCTCGGGTCCGATCGGTTCGGCCAGGTTCGCGGTGACCAACCACGCGGGGGCACGCGCACCGGTCGAGCAGCACGTGGCCGCGCACTACCGCGAGCTCACCGGCGACATCGACGCGAGCGCGCTGGTCCGCGATCTCACGCTGGTGGAGGTCGGCAAGACCGAGAACGGGCTCGGGTTCGACATGCGCTCCGGTGACGGCACCTTCGCGTTCGACGGAGACCTGGTCTTCGCCGCGGACGGCGCGGACGACACCCGCTACGCCGCACTGGGGCGCGTGAGCCTGCCCAGCCACCTGGAGGTCGACTACGGCGACGGCCACGTCTCCTACCGCACCGACCGTCCTGTCGGCCTCGAAGCGGAATCGTGGATCGGCAAGGTCGCGGCCATCGAGAAGATCGGCGACGTGCCGCTCTACCCGCACGGCGTCGCGGTCGAAGCGATGGGCTGCGCGCCCGGCCCGGGCTGCTCCGAGGACGAAGCCACTTGCACCCTGCTGGACAAGTGCTTCGGCGCGGTCGGCACGGTGCACCTGCCGGGGCTGCCGACCACCGTCGACATCGACATGGCCGAGCAGAAGATCGACATCGTCGGCTACCGGCCGCCTCCCGGTGAACAGCTGACCGCCTACATCCGGCTCGGCGAGCTGATCGACGGCACTCCCGGTCTGGCGGGGCGGGTGGACGTGCACGACATGCCCTCGCCCTACGACCTCCACATCGGACCGTTCGGCTTCCAGGACGAGGCGCAGCGGCAGTACGAAGTCGCCTACCGCAGCTCGGCGCCGACCGGCCGGCTGACCGCGCAGATGGACGTCGATCTCGACGTGGCGTCGCAAGCGTTGCCGAAGCTCGACCAGCTGCGCGGCCGGGTCGAGGTGTCCGGCGTCCCGGAGGAATTCCGGGTCGACGGGAGGTTCAACGAGAAGTCGCGGATCGAGGTGACCTCGGCGGACCGGATCGGCGAGCTCGCCGCGCGCGTCTCCGGTTACGTGGGCGCACCCGAGAACGACGGCGGCATCGCCTTCCGGCCCGCTACCGGACGGATGGTCCTGCGCGATGTCCCGGCCTGCACGGGTGAAGCCGGGTCGAAGTGCGTCGTCGAGCTCAGCCGCAAGTACACCGAGGATGGCGGGGAGGACGCGCTCAAGACGGCGTCGGTCACGGTGGACACGGCGCAGAGCGGGATGGACCTCGATGCGTACGCGCAGGGCCGCCTGACCTTCGCGGTCGGCGAGGAGACGTCGATCGTCATCGGCCTGCGCGACGTGTTCGCGAACCTGACCGACATGGGCACCGAGGTCCGCACCAGGGTGAAGAGCAATGATGAGAAGACCTTCACCACGACCATCACGTCCACGCCGAAGGCCGGTTCGGTGCTCGTCGGCGGCGGGCTGAAGCTGGGCATCGAAGAGGCTCCGATCGATGACCCGGCGAAGGACATCTGCGGTGTGCTGACCCTGAACATCGACTCGGACGAGCCCGGCCGGGAGAAGGCCTACGTCGACGTCGAGCGGCTCGACATCGGCAAGGTCTGGCTCGCCGCGGAGGACGTCGGCGAACTAGTGGTGCTGCCCGGCGAGAACTACCTCGCCTACGGCGTCGACGGCGACTACTCCGACTTCAGCGTCGGGATGACGGAGCTGAGCCTGAACGTCGACGCCAACATCCGGGCACGCGTTTACCGGCTGGGCGATCCCTGGATTCCGGTCTACCAGACCACTCTCAGGCTGAACGGCGACAACACCTACCACGGCCTGACGATGCACGCGTTCGACATGCAGGAGGGCCCGGTATCGGAGGTCAAGGTCGTCGGCCTTCCGCCCTACCCGGTATCGACGACACCGCGGCTGATCGGTTACCGCAAACCCCGAGGTGACGGCCTGAACACGACGTCCGGATTCAAGTTCACGCCAGAGGGCGACGACCATCGCATGATCTTCACCATGATCGACCCGCAGCTGCCGGCCGAGCACGCCCCGCTGATCGACCTGGCGACCGCCTTCAAACTCACCCCCACCTCTGGCCCGTTCGACCCAGGAGATGGAGGCGCCTGCTGAAAGGCCGAGCGGATGCGGACAATCGCCAAGGTCACCCGCGCCGGCCAACTGCCCAGGGTTCGGCCGAAAGGTTCCGCTCCACCGGACTGGTCGACCTGGTCAGCAACCTCGACCCCACACTGGTCTCCGCCGCCTTCGGCATGACCGCCGAAAGCGTACTCACCCACTTCGCCGACCGCATCGCCCCACCGTCGAGGACACGGTAGGATGATGACGTCGGCGCCTTCGCCGGATCTGCCCGGCGACTGATCTCGGTTGCGGTGTTTCAGTTTCTGCCCGCATCGACACGCTCCCTGCGCATCAAAGCGGTGAGCACTTCGAACGCCTCGACGGCCCCAGCTCGTTCCAGCTTCTGGGTGCATCGTCCCTGCCCTCGAACCCCGCGTCGACCAGACCGATCGGACGTGGGCCCGCACAGGTTCTTCGGCCGCGCACAAGAACGGAGTGAAAGCCCATGAGTACCAACAGAATTACCAACGGCATCGAACGAGCGATCATCGAGAACATGCTCGACCGCAACCGCGAAGCCCTGATCGAGACCGCACGCGGCCTCTCCGAAGCCGACGCCCGCCGCCGACTCGTCGCTTCACTGACGACACCGATCTCATTGATCAAGCATGCCGCGGCCGCCGAACGGATCTGGTTCCAGCGATTCTGGGCGGGCCTCGACGAATCCGAATGCGACGGATACTCGAGCCGGGACGAGGGCACCTTCACCGTTGCGGACGACGAGCCCTTGGCCGACGTGATCGCCGAGTTCGAACGCGCAAGCCAACGATCACGTGAGATCGCCGCCCGCTTCAACCTCGACGACACCAAGGACAACCCCCGTGAAGGAACGGTCAGCATGCGATGGACCCTGCTCGCCATGATCGAAGAATTCGCCCGGCACGCAGGACACGGTGACATCCTTCGCGAACAGATCGATCAGGCCCCACATCGAAAGCCGAATCCGTAAGCCTTCGGTACCAAGGCCCGGCAGGCAGAAGCCGCCACGCGGCACAGTCCGCGACTGGTCCATTGCGGATCAGGGCGAACGTCGACCAGCGCGGCGATGACATCCGGGTCTCGGTGAACGGCACGCGCGACTATGCTGGACCGATGACGTCGATCAAGAAGTTCCAAGTCACCTTCGACTGCGCAGAACCTGAGCGCGTCGCTCGTTTCTGGTGCGAGGTGTTGGGGTACGTCGTACCGCCGCCACCGGAGGGGTTCGCCACTTGGGACGATTTCAATCGCACGCTGCCTGCTGAGAAACAGGGTTCGGCGTTCGTCTGCCTTGATCCCTCAGGTGAGGGCCCGCGACTGTACTTCCAGCGCGTTCCCGAAGGCAAGGTCGTCAAGAATCGGGTGCACCTCTGCGTGCGGGCCGGCACCGGGCTCGTGGGTGATGAGCGCCTCGCCGCACTCGAGGCCGAGTGCGCACGACTGGTCCCGCTCGGCGCGGTACGCGTGCGACTACTGCTTGCCGATGAAGACAACGAGTCGTGCATCGTGATGCAGGACATCGAGGGCAACGAGTTCTGCCTCGACTGAGGAGCCGCGAACGTGTCCTCGTTCTGCCCCATGGGCCAGGACGAAGAACCGCTCTGGGCGCACGTCGTCGACGGTTGAGAAGTGCCGTGCGTGGAACCATCCGATCCTGCGCTACGTCGCAGCAGTCGATCACCGGAATCGGGATTCCGGCGTGACACACCGCCAATGCCGCGAGCCGGAGGAACCGATGACGAGCGAGCTGACCGCGTACGAGACGACGTGGCTTGGTGTGCTGGAAGAACTGCGCAGTTGCCCGGGGATCAGGCTGGAAAGCGCCGATCGGGGGCAGCTGGACGCCGCGGACGCCGACCGGGCGTTCGGTGAACTCGCCGACCGGGACGGCATCGTGCTGGACCCGTCGCTGAAGCCCTACCACCTGCGGTTCTCCGGCCTTGCGGCGGTGTGGGACGTGCCCGATCCCGACCCCGACTACGACGAAGACTGCCTCATCGCCGGGGAGTTCTACCTGGACAACATCCACCGGGCGGTCCAGTCGGGTCCGCTGGTGGAGCGCTTGTACGACCCCACGCCCGAGGAGCTGCAGCTGTATTCCGGGTTCCGCAGCTTCGACGGAACCCCGCATGCCGGAGTCGGGCACCTGTCGATGCTGCGGATCCAGCCGGGCGTGGCCAACCCCGAGCTGTGGTTCGACGCGACGACCAAGGGCTACCACCGGATGGACCTCGACTTCCCCGGCTACCTCGAGGCGTTGCGCATCACGAAGGGCACCTACGGTTGGCAGTTCCTGTTCACCGACGTCTCGCTGGACGACGACGGTGAGCACGAGGTCTCCGGGCGGTTCGCGGAGATCATGCTCGAGGTCTTCCCGACGTTGTTCCCCGATCACGACTACGCGCCGCTGCGCGCCCGGCTGGCCGAACGCCGTCGCGGTTTCCAGGCCTGACCTCGGTCGGTGGCCGGATACCGGGTCCCGGTGTTGCATTCGCGTTCGGTGGTCCGCAGAGGATGGACGGCTGCCCCGACACGCCGGAGGCTGTGGACAACCCGGGGTACCTGTGGACAACTCCCGCAATTTCAATGGAAATCGAAGGTCCGATTTCCATTGAAATTGCGGACCCCCGGTCAGGGGAGTGGTGGCGGGCGCATTGTGGCATGGGGGCAGGCGATCTTGCCGGTCGCGTTGCCCGGGTTCGCTCCTGGTGGCACGGTTCTCCCGAGCTGCGGGCCTGGTCGGCACTTGCCTGGGAAATTCTCTTAGCTCTGTTATTCTTAGTTCGTCTTGTTCGTCGAGTTTCGGGTGGTGGGCGAAGGTGGTCCGACGCAACCGGTCCCGGCCGGACGCGGTCGACTTCATGCTGGCGGAGTGGCGGCGCGAGGTTCCGGACGTCGACGCTTCCGGCATGGCCGTGTTCGGCCGCCTGCACCGCGCCTACCACAGCTACCAGGACCAGCTGAACCGGATCTTCCAGTCCTTCGACCTGACCATGGCCGGGTTCAGCATCCTCGCGTCGCTGCGCCGGGCGGGCAGCCCGTACCGGCGCACCGCGGGCGAGCTCGCCGACGCCGCGTTGGTGACCACGGGCGGCATCACCCAGCGCGTCGACAAGCTCGAAGCCGCCGGCCTGGTGCGGCGGGAGCGCGACGCCGACGACCGGCGCACCGTTCACGTGCAGCTGACCGAGGAAGGCCTCGCCTTCACCGACAGGGTCAGCGAGGCCCACTTCGCCAACGAACGCGAGATGCTCAGCGGCCTGTCCACCACGGAGCAGGAACGCCTCGCGGACCTGCTCAGCAGGCTCGAAGGCTCCCTCGACCACGCGGTGGCCAGGCGCGACGGCGAGTGATCTTCCGGCGAGGGCCGGGAGATCACCACGGCGCATGGTGACCTCCGACCCCCCGGAGCCCGAGGTTTCTGCAGTTTCAATTGAAACTGTCGCCCAAAAACGTCAATTGAAACTGTCGACCTCCGGTGGGGCGCCGGGTCAGGTGGCCCAGGGGAGCGGGGCTTCGTCGAGGCCCCAGTAGAGGCTCTTCTGCCGGGTGTACCGCAGGATCGCGTCGCGGCCCTTGTCCGTGCCCACGCCGCTGGCCTTCATCCCGCTGAACGGGGTGGCGATGCTGAACTGCTTGTAGGTGTTGATCCACACGGTGCCCGCGTCGATGCGCCGGGCCACTCGCCAGGCCCGCCGGTAGTCCCGGGTCCAGATCCCGCAGGCCAGGCCGAAGATCGTGTCGTTCGCCCGGGCGATCAGGTCGTCCTCGTCGCGGAAGGGCAGCACGACGCCGACCGGGCCGAAGATCTCCTCCTGGCACGTGCGCGCGTCGTTGGGCAGTCCGTCCAGCAGCGTCGGCAGGTAGTACGCGCCGCGCGCCAGCTCCGGATCGTCGGGGATCCCGCCGCCGCAGAGCACGTTGGCGCCTTCCTCGCGAGCGCGGTCGACCAGCGCGGCCACCCGGTCGCGGTGCGCGAAGGTGGCCAGCGGCCCGACCTGGCTGGCCGGGTCGGTGCCGGGGCCGACCCGCAGCCGCCGCGCCCCGGCGACCAGGCGCTCGACGAACTCGGCGTAGATCCGCTCCGGCACGAAGATCCGGGATCCGGCGATGCAGCTCTGCCCGCTGGAGGAGAAGATCCCGTACAGGACCCCGGCCACGGCCTGGTCCAGGTCGGCGTCGTCGAACACGATCGTCGGGGACTTGCCGCCGAGTTCGCTGGTCAGCGGCATGAACTTGGCCGCGGCGAGTTGGCCGATGGCGCGGCCGGTGTCGGTGCCGCCGGTGAAGGACACCTTGCCCACCGCCGGGTGCCGGACGATCGCGTCGCCGACCACCGACCCCTTGCCGGGCAGCACCGAGAGCAGCGCCGGGGGCACCCCGGCCTCGACCACCAGCCGGGTGAGCGCCAGCGACACCAGCGGGGTCGCTTCGGCGGGCTTGAGCAGCACGGCGTTGCCCGCGGCCAGTGCCGGCGCGACCTTCTGCGCATCGCTCGCGATGGGGGAGTTCCACGGCGTGATCGCGCCGACCACGCCGATCGGCTCCGGCACGCTCATCGTCAGGTAGGGGCCGCGCTGCGGGGTCAGCGGGGTCTCGGTGGTCTCCAAAGCGGCGGCGTAGAACCGGAAAGTGCCTGCGGCGCTGCCCACCAGCGCGCGCGTCTCGGCCAGCGCCTTGCCGGTGTTGCGGGTCTGCAGGAGGGCGAGTTCGCCGGCGTGCTGCTCGATCAGGTCGCCGACCCGGGTGAGCAGCCGGGCTCGTTCGTGCGGGAGCAGGTTCCGCCAGGCCGGGTCCGCCGCGGCGGCGGCCCCGGCGCGGGCGGCTTCGTCGACGTCCTCCGGTGCGGCGGCGGTGATCTTCGCGATGACCTCGCCGGTGGCCGGGTCGACGCACTCCAGCGGGTTGCCGCGGCCGGGCCGCCAGCGGCCCGCGACGTGGATCTCGTCCGGCACCCCGGGACTCGTCATGCTGCACCTCCAGGTCTGAGCAACGTTGATTTATTAGCTTAGAACTAAGATGAATGAGGCAACAAGGTGTGACATGGGCGCGTTCGGTCGACCGGCATCTAGCTGCAAAAACAAGATGATCTGGAAAGAAGTTCTGCGCCGGGGGTTGCGGTCGTCACAGTGTCGTGCTCATACTGCTCACCACTCGCTCGCTTACTGCTAAGAAATTCTGGAGGTCGCCCGATGACCGCTGCAGACGCCAAGGCCCACACCGGCCTGGAAGACCTGATCGACTCCTGCATCGCCTCGCGGGAGAGCCGGCACGAGGACTGGGACACCCTCGCGTTCCAGGCCAAGGCCGGCGACGAGTTCCGCCGCGCGCAGATCCGCTACATCGGTTCCGGCGCCACCGGCAACCACGAGGGCGACGGCCGCACGCTGCCGTCGGAGCACTTCACCTTCTCCAACATGCGCCTGCCGCTGGGCGCGATCGGCCCGGAGCACACCCACCACGACGTGGAGGAGGTGTTCTTCGTGCTGGAGGGGCAGCTCGAGGTCAGCGTCCACGACGTCGAGGACGGGATCAAGACCGCGACCCGCGTGCTCGGCTACCGCGACCTGATCCGGGTGCCCGCCGGGGTGCCGCGCAGCCTGAAGGCCATCGGCGACACCGACGCGCTGTTCTGCGTCGTCATCGGCGCCCAGAAGCCGCAGCTGCCGACCTACCCGGCAACCTCGCCGATGCACGGCGTCACCCGCGACTGAACCGAGTCCGCTTCGAAGTCCAAGCCGCCGGCGGTCGGCGCCGCATTGGAGAACAGACGTCAGTCGAGGAAGGCCCGGGGTGAGGAGCATGGCGCACGAGGTTCGGGTGCACAGCACGACGTGGCTGGCATCCGGTGTGGTGCAGGTGGAATTCCGCGATCCGGCCGGGACCGACCTCCCGGCGTGGGAACCGGGGGCGCACCTGGCACTGCGGTTGGCCAACGGGATGACGCGGGAGTACTCGCTGTGCGGCGACCCGGCCGACCGGCGCACCTGGACGGTCGCGGTGCTGCGCGAGCCGGACTCGCGCGGCGGCAGCAGCTGGGTGCACGAGCGGTTGACCGCGGGCACCCTGCTGACGGTCGACGGGCCGCGCAACAACTTCCCGCTGGAACCCGCCGAGCGCCACCTCCTCATCGCGGGCGGCATCGGCGTGACGCCGATGCGGGCCATGGCCGGCGAACTCGCCGACCGCGGCGCCGACTGGCGGATGCTCTACTGCGGACGGTCCCGCGAGAGCATGGCCTTCCTGCCGCAGTTGCAGGAGATCGGTGGTGACCGGGTCCGCGTCCACGCCGACGACGAGCACGGCGGGCCGCCGGACCTCGGTGCCGAACTCGCCGACCTGCCGCCCGGCGCGCTGGTGTACTGCTGCGGCCCCGAACCGCTGATCAACGCGGTCGAATCGGCATTGCCCGATCCGTCGGTGCTGCGCGTCGAGCGGTTCCGGGCGCCTGAGGTTCCCGCGTCCACTTCAGACGGAGGATTCGAGGTGGCCTGCAAGGCGTCCGGCACACGGGTGTTCGTCGGCCCGGACGTCTCGGTGCTCGACGCGCTGTCCGGCGCCGGGGTGCCGGTGCCGAGCTCCTGCCAGGAAGGCGTGTGCGGCACCTGCGAGACCAAGGTGCTCGGCGGCGAGCCGGAGCACCGCGATTTCGTGCTGAGCCAGGCGGAACGGGATGCCGGGGAAACGATGATGATCTGCGTGTCCCGCTGCCGTTCGGCCGAGCTGGTACTGGACTTGTGAACGAGTAGGGCAGCGCCCGGGAGCCGGTGCAGACCGGCCTGCTGCGCGCGGCCCCGCCCGACGCGAGCGGCGGGCGCGTGACCCGGCCCTGACCGACCTCGGCCGGGCGGCACTGCATTAGGGGCCGTTCCGGAATGGACCCGGGCAGGCGCACCCGACTCCGGCGGCGATTTCGCGCGAAAACGCCACCCCGCCCCCACGTGAAGTGTTGATTTCGCGCGAAATCGACGCCCAGACGGCCACGTCTCGCGCGTGCCCGTACCCCGCAGTCCGAAACGACCCATCAAAGATCCGGGTGCGCCGGTGTCCCGTTGGAAACACTGGAGGAGAACTGACATGTCGCTGACCTTGGAGCCGGTGCAGACCCGGCTCGGGCCCACCACGAGCTATGCGGATGCCTTCGCCGACGAACTGGAGGCGATCTACGGCCGGGGCGTGCACGACCTGCCCGGCATCGTGGCCGCGCTCAACGAGACCGGCGTCCGCCCGGCCGACGGCTCCGACTGGACCGAGCAGGCGTTCACCGCCGAGCTCGCCCGCCTCGGCGCGAAGGAGATCTGACGATGACCAGGCTGCGGAACGAGGAAGATATCCTGCTGCTCGGGCTGCGGGACCGCTGGTACCCGTTGTGCCCGTCGGGCCAGGTCCGGGCGGGCGAACTGACCCGGCTGGAGCGCGCGGGCGAGGAATTGCTGCTGTGGCGCGACAGTTCCGGTGTCGTGCACGTGCAGGAGGACCGGTGTCCGCACCGCTCCGCGCGGCTGTCGCTGGGCGTGCACATGGGCGACCGGATCGCCTGCAACTACCACGGTGTTCAGCTCGACGGCGACGGTGTCGTGGCCTCGGTGCCGGGCAGCCCGGGTTGCGCGCTGGAAGGCCGCAAGGCGTTGCGCACCTTCCCGGCGCAGGAGCACGCCGGGGCGATCTTCGCCTGGTTCGGCGCGGACGAGGCCGCCGAGCCGACTCCGCTGCAGGTGCCCGCGCCGATCGCCGGCGGCGAGTGGGACAACTTCCTCTGCTACGTCGAGTGGGACGCCTCCTACCTGCTCTCGCTGGACAACCTGCTCGACCCGATGCACGGCGCATTCCTGCACCGCAACAGCCACACCATGTTCACCGGGAAGCGGGAGGCGACGTTCCAGATCCGGGACACCGACACCGGTTTCGTGTTCGAGAAGACCGACCAGCGCGGCGTCAACTTCGACTGGTCGGAGTGGCTCGACACCGGCGGGCTGCAGTCGGTCACGCTGGACATCCCGTACCCGGACACCGCCGGGCCGGGCGGGCCGTTCACCATCGTCGCCTGCGTGACGGCGATCAACGAACGCCAGCACGCCGGGTTCTTCTGGCGCTGCCGCAAGGTCAGCGGCTGGCAGCGGGACAGCTGGCGGTTCCTGTACAAGAACCGGATCGAGGCACGGCACTGGCAGGTGCTGGAGCAGGACCGCGTCATGGCCGAGGTGATGCCCGAGGACGCCTGGGCGCGGGAGAACCTCTACCAGCACGACATCGCCCTCGTCCGGCTGCGCCGGATGCTGCGCGCAGAAGCCAAGCGCCAAGCCGCCGCCCGCGAACCCGCCCGCTGATCGTTCGTCTCCGAACCTCTTTTGCATGCCGGTGCCGGTGCGAGCTGCGAGGGCGGGCCAAGCGCCTCCGGTGCTTCGAATAAAGTCTCTGATTGGAGTCACACCATGCGATTCCCCGACGCCGAGCCGGTGGTGCGGCTCCGGTCGCTGCGGTCGGTCGGCCTGCGCATCGAGCGGTTCGCCGAGGCCGCCGAGTTCTACCACGAGGTCTGGGGCCTGACCCCGGTGGAGACCGACCGGGACGCCGCGTGGCTGCGCGGAACCGGCTCGGAACACCACATCGTCGAGCTGCGGCAGGCCGAGCAGAACGGGCTGGGCAAGATCGCGTTCGCGGTCGGGACGCCCGCCGAGATCGACGAGGCCGGTCGGCGGCTGACCGCGTGCGGCGTCCCGATGCTCGCCGAACCCGGCCCGCTGGACCAGATCGGCGGCGGCTACGGGCTGCGGTTCGTCGATCCCGAGGGTCGGCTGATCGAGCTGTCCTGCAACGTGGAAGCCGTCGTCGCGAAGGATCCCGACGGCCTGCCCGCGGTGCCGCGCAAGGTGGCGCACGTCGTGCTCAACACCGTCGACATCGACGCCGCCTGCGAGTTCTACACGCGCGTGCTGGGGATGCGGATCTCGGACTGGTCGGAGCACCAGATGGCGTTCCTGCGGTGCAATTCCGACCACCACGTGATCGCGTTCAACCAGGCGCAGTGGACCTCGGTCAACCACGTGGCCTACGAGATGCCGTCGATGGACCACTTCATGCGCGGCATCGGGCGGCTGAAGCACAACGGGATCACCCCGCTGTGGGGCCCGGGGCGGCACGGCCCGGGATCCAACACCTTCTCCTACTTCGCCGATCCGGCCGGACTCGTCTGCGAGTACACCTCCGACGTCGCACAGGTCGAGGAGGACGCCTGGCTGTGCCGAGTGTGGCGGCGCACCGCCGAGCTCTCCGACCAGTGGGGCACCGCGGGCCCGCCGTCCAAGGACGCGCGTGCGCACATGGCGGGCAAGCCCGACGCCGGTCACCGGGAGCTGGTGCGGGCATGAAGGTGGCGATCCTCGGCTGCGGCGCGATCGGCGGCGTCGTGGCGCGCGCGGTGCGGGACGGCGAGGTCCCGGGTGCCGATCTGGTCGGCGTCGTGCACGCCGAGCGCACCGACCCGCCGGGACTGCCGGTGCTGGACGTCGAAGCCGCCATCGAGCAGGCGGACCTGATCGTCGAGTGCGCGGGCCAGCGCGCGCTCGCCGAGCTCGGGCCGTCCATCGTGGCCGCCGGCACGGACCTGCTGGCGGTGTCCATCGGCGCGCTGGCCGATGACGCGCTGCTGGCGAAGCTGCGCGACACCGGACCCGGCCGGCTGCACCTGTGCAGCGGCGCGATCGGCGGTCTGGACGTGCTCGCGGCGGCCGCCCGGATGGGCGGGCTGTCGGCGGTGCGCATCGTGACCACCAAGAAGGCGCCCACGCTGATCCAGAAGTGGATGGACGAGCCCGCCGCGCAGCGGCTGCGCACCGCCGTCGAGCCGGTCGAGCTGATGCGCGCACCGGCCCGCGAGGTCACCGCCGCCTTCCCGGCCTCGGCCAACGTCGCGGCCTCGGTCGCGCTGGCGGTGGGGGACTGGGATCTGGTGGAGGCCGCCGTCGTCGCCGACCCGAAGGCTCCGCTGACCAGCCACGTGATCACCGCCGAAGGCGGCGCGGGCGACTACCGCTTCGAGGTCCGCAACCACCCGTCCCCGGCCAACCCGGCCACCAGCGGTGTGGTTCCGCACGCGGTGCTGGCCGCCGTGGGCCGGCTCGCCGCGCCGACCGGAGCGTTCGCATGATCCGGACGATGGTGTCCGATGTGGACTTCGTGGTGGCGGGCAGCGGCACGCCGCTGGTGCTGCTGCACGGCATCGGCGGTGCCGCCGATGCGTTCGACGCGCAGCTGTCCGGGCTGGCCGGCGACCACCGGGTCATCGCCTGGGACGCGCCCGGCTACGGCGGCTCGGCCGACCTGCCCGGCGAACCTGACCTGGACGCGTACGCAGACGCGGTCGTGTCGGCGCTGCGCGGGCTGGACGCCGAACCGGCGCACCTGCTCGGGGTTTCCTGGGGCGGGGTGATCGCGACGCGGGTGGCGATCAAGGCACCGGAGGTGCTGCGGTCGCTGATCCTCGCCGACTCCTCGCGCGGCTCGGGCCGGACGGCCGACGGCCGGAAGGCGATGGCGGCGCGGGTCCGGGAGCTCACCACCCGCGGCGCGGACGCGTTCGCGGCCGCCCGCGGACCGCGCCTGGTGGCGCCCGGTGCGGACGCGGCGGTGCGGGAGCGGGTCGTGGCGCTGATGTCGCGGGTCCGGCCGCGCGGCTACCGCAACGCCGCCCGGGTGATGGCGGCGACCGACCATTCGGCGCAGCTGGCGGTGATCACCACGCCGACGCTGGTGGTCGTCGGCGGCGAGGACGCCGTGACCGGCGTGGCCGAAAGCCGGGTGCTGGCCGAGCAGATCCCCGACGCCCGGCTGGTCGAGATCCCCGGCGCCGGGCATGCCGCCAACCAGGAGCGCCCCGCCGAGTTCAACGCGGCGGTGCGGGCGTTCCTGGCCGAACTCGACACCAGGGGAGGAGTGCTGTGACGCTCACCGGACGACTGGTCGTGGTCACCGGCGCCGGCCGCGGCCTGGGGCTCGCGATCGCCCACGATCTCGCCGCCGCCGGGGCGCATCTCGTGATCGCCGAGCGGAACCCCGGCTTCGCCGCCGCCGCGACCGCCGAACTCGCCGAGCACGGCGTTCCGGTGCACCGCGTGGACACCGACGTGTCCGACGCCGACTCGGTGCAGCGGCTCGCCGACCGGGTCGCCGAGCTCGGCGGTGCCTATGGGGTGGTCAACAACGCGGCGCTGGCCGACGGCGTCGGCGGGAAGCACTTCCACGACATCGAACCCGACGAGTTCGACCGGATCATGTCGGTCAACCTGCGCGGCACCTGGCTGGTTTCGAAGGCGCTCTACCCGCAGCTGCGGGCCAGGGGAGACGGCCGGATCCTCAACATCGCCTCGGACGTCGCGTTCTACGGCCCGCCCCGGCTGATGCACTACGTGGCCTCCAAGGGCGCGATCGTGGCCATGACGCGCGCGATGGCCCGCGACGCCGGGCCCGACGGGATCACCGTGAACGCCGTCGCCCCGGGCATCACCGAATGCGAGGCCACCCAGGCCGTTCCGGCCGAACGGCACGAGCTGTACCGGAAGAACCGCGCGCTCGCCCGGCCGCAGCAACCCGAGGACCTCGTGGGCGCGGTGCGGTTCCTGCTGTCCGACGCGGCCGCGTACATCACCGGCCAGACGCTGCTCGTGGACGGCGGCTTCGTCTGCCGATGAGGAGGAAACGATGGATCTTGGGTTGACCGGCCGCACCGTGGTGGTGACCGGCGCGAGTTCCGGCGTCGGCCTGGCCACCACCAAGATGCTGCTCGCGGAGGGGGCCAACGTCGCCGCTTGCGCACGCGACGCCGACCGGCTGACGGCCGCGCTGGACGGGCTGCCGGTGCACATCGGCGCCTGCGACGTCCTGGACGAAGCGGCCGTGCAGGAGTTCGTCGCGCGGGCGGCCGAGGTATTCGGCGGGATCGACGGCGTGGTCAACAACGCCGGGCGTTCCCTGATGGCGCGGCTGTCCGAAACCGCCGACCGGCAGTGGCGCGATGAGCTGGAGCTGAAGATCTTCAGCGTCCTGAACGTGATCCGGGCCGCGCAGCCGTGGCTGCGCGCTTCCGACGCCGCATCGGTGGTCAACATCAACGCGATCCTGGCGCGGCAGCCCGAAGCGCGCCTGGCGGCCACCTCGGCGGCGCGGGCCGCGCTGCTCAACCTGACCAAGACGCTCGCCGGTGAGCTCGCCGCCGACGGGATCCGGGTCAACTCGGTGTGCCTCGGCCTGATCGACACGGGGCAGTGGCGCCGCCGATACGAGCAGTCCGGCTCCGCATCGGACTTCGCCGCGTGGAGCGCGGAACTGGCCGCCGACCGCGGCATCCCGCTGGGACGGCTGGGCACCGCCGACGAGGTCGCCTTCCCGATCGCGTCGCTGCTCTCCCCGCGCGCCTCCTACATCACCGGCTCCGCCGTCGACGTCGGCGGCGGCATCGCCCGCTACCTCTGAGCCCCCCGGTCGTGGGTGCGAAAGCGGCTTTCGCACGCACGAGAGAAAGGACTGTCATGCCCAGTACCAACGGCGGCGATCTGCTCGTCCAGGTCATGCGCGACAACGGCGTCGACACCGCCTTCGGCGTGGTCAGTGTGCACAACCTGCCCCTGGTGGAGGCGGTGAGCCGGGAACTGCGGTTCGTCCCGGTGCGCCACGAAGCGGCGGCGGTCAACGCCGCCGACGGCTACGCCCGGGCGACCGGCGGCCTCGGGGTGGCGATCACCAGCACCGGCACCGGCGCGGGCAACGCGGCCGGCGCGATGGTCGAGGCGCTGACCGCGGGCAGCCGGGTGCTGCACGTGACCGGCCAGATCGACTCGCCGTTCCTCGGACAGGGCCGCGGCGTCATCCACGAGACCAAGGACCAGGCCGCGATGCTCGCCGCCGTGTCCAAGCATGCCGCCACGGTGACCTCGTCCGATGCGGCGGAATCCGCGCTCCGCCAAGCGGTTCGCAGTGCCTTGTCGCTCCCTTGTGGACCGTCGAGCGTGGAATGGCCGATCGATCTCCAGTACGCCGGGCAGCGGCTCCGGGCAGCTCCCGCTGAGCAGGGCGAGGCCGTGCCGCCGGTCGATCCGGGGGCGGTGCGCCGCGCCGCCGAGATCATCCGGAGCGCCGAGCGGCCGATCCTGTGGGTCGGCGGCGGTGGCACCGGCGCGGGCGAGTGCGTTCGCGAGCTGGCGGAGCTGCTCGGGGCGGGAGTGCTGACCAGCAACTCCGGCCGCGGCAGCGTGCCGGAGGACCACGAGCTGGTGATCGGCAACTTCGCCGCCAACCCCGAGGCCGGGCCGCTGCTCGCCGAGGCCGACCTGCTGATCTCCATCGGAACGCACTTCCGCTCCAACGAAACCAGGCACTACGCGCTGGAACTGCCCCGCAACCACGTGCAGATCGACGTCGATCCGGCGGCGATCGGCCGCGTCCACCCGGCCGAGGTCGGCTTGACCGGCGCAGCGGAGCAGGTGCTCCCGCAGCTGCTCACCGAGCTGACCGGTGCGGTGGGCGCCGGGCCCGGCTGGCGCGAGAAGGTCACCGGCACCCGCGCTCGGGTGCGCGCGCACCTGCGCGCGGCGATCGGCAAGTACGCGCTGATCTGCGATGCGATGCGGCAGGAACTGCCGGCCGAGTCGGTGATCGCGCGGGACGTGACGATCCCGTCCAGCCAGTGGGGCAACAGGCTGCTGGAGATCTACCGGCCGAACACCAACGTCTTCCCGGTCGGCGGCGGCATCGGGCAGGGCTTGGCCACCGGCATCGGCGCGGCGATCGGCGCGCCGGAGGCGCCGACCGTGGTGTTCGCCGGGGACGGCGGACTCGCGGTGCACCTCGGCGAGCTCGCCACGCTGGCCCAGGAGCGGCCGTGGCTGGTGCTGGTGGTGTTCAACGACGGCGGCTACGGCGTGCTGCGCAACATGCAGGACAAGCATGCGGGCAGGCGCTCCGGCGTCGACCTGTTCACGCCGGACTTCGGAGGCCTGGCCGACGCGCTGGACCTGCCGTACGCGCTGGTCAACAGGGCGGAATCGTTCGCCGAGGCGTTCGCCAAGGCGGTGGCGGAGCACCGCCCGTTCCTGCTCGAAGTCGACGTCACCGCGCTCGAACCGACGCCGTCGCCGTTCGTGCCCCCGGTCCACGTGCCCAGCTGAACAGGATCCGAGATGCCTGCCGAACCGGCCAGCCAAGACCACCACCACGCCCACGGGCCCGCCAACCGGGGCCGCCGGGTGCTGCGCACCGCAGCACCGCTGTTCGTGCGGTTCCCGCGAACCCGCCCGCGCACGGCCGTGATCGTGCTGCACGACGCCTACGGGCTGACCGAGCCGATCGAGCACTGCTGCCGGGCGCTGGCCCGGAGCGGGCACGTCGCGGTCGCCCCCTACCTGTACTACGAGACCGGCGGCAAGGAATTCCGCCCGGAGAACGAGGAAACCGCGCGGGCCGCGATGTCGCTGCTGGCGGCCGACGACCTCGCCGCGGACATCACCGGGGCCCTCGACCACCTGGCCTCCCGGCTCGGCATCCCCGCCCGCGCGACCGGCGCGCTCGGGGTGGGGGAGACCGGCCCGCTCGCGACCCGGGCCGCCGCCGAACACGACCTGGCCGCGGCGGTCGAGTGCGATCCGCTCGACGAGTCCCCGGCCGCCGACCCCGCCCGGGCGATCCGGCTCCTCGACGCCCGGATGCCCTGATCCCATCGGCCCCACCGGTCGCCTCCCGACCCGGGGAGGCGCGAAACGCGAGTCCACCGCGCTCGCCGAACCTCCCGGCAACTACCGTTCCATGCCACGCACTCGTGGCATGCGTGTCCCAACGAAGGAGGGACGCATGAGCATCACGGCCCCCGACCACACCGTCCAGCAGGACGTCGCCGCCCGCCTGGAGCGGCTGCCAATGTCGCGCTGGCACGTCAGCGTGCGGCTGATCATCGGCGTCGTCACGTTCTTCGAGGCGTTCGACCAACTGCTCATCGCCTTCTCGCTGCCCGAGATCTCCCGCGAGTGGGGCCTGTCCACGGCAGGCGCCACCGCGACCCTGACCGTCGGCTCGATCGGCATGCTGCTCGGGGCGCTCGCCTCCGGCTGGCTCGCCGACCGCATCGGCCGGGTCCGGGTGATCACGCTGTGCCTGGTGATCACCGCGCTCGGCAACCTGGGCATGGCGCTGAGCCCGGCGCTGCTGCCGTTCCTGATCCTGCGGTTCATCCAGGGGCTCGCCATCGGCGGCGAGGTGCCCACCGCGGCGTCCTACATCGCCGAGCTCAGCCGGGCCAAGCGCCGCGGCCGGTTCGTGCTGATGTACGAGGTGGTCTTCCCGGCCGGGCTGACCGTCGGCGCGCTGGCGTCGGCGTGGATCGTGCCGAACTGGGGCTGGCGCACGCTGTTCCTGATCGCCGCGATCCCCGGCGTCGCCGCGTTCTTCCTGCAGCGCCGGGTGCCCGAGTCGCCGCGTTGGCTGGCCGCCCGCGGCAGGTCCGCCGAGGCTCAGGAGGTGATGGCGCGGATCGAGGAGAACGTCCGCCGCTCCACCGGCCGGGACCTGCCGCCGCCCGCACCGGCTCCCGCGGTCGCCGGCGCGGAGTCCGCGCGCACCGGCGCGCTGCGCGACCTGTTCACCGGTCGCTACCGGCGCCGAACCCTGGTGGTCTGGACGATCTGGTTCGTCGGCTACCTGGCCAACTACGGGCTCACCTCGTGGCTGCCGACGCTCTACAAGCAGGTGTTCGGCCTGCCGACCGACGTCTCGCTCTGGTACAGCACCCTGGCGTCGGTGGCCGGGCTGGCCGGCTGCGTGCTGGCGGCGCTGACCATCGACCGGCTCGGCCGGCGGATGGTGCTGAGCATCGGGCTCGGCGGCACCACGGTGGCGATGGGCGTGCTGGCGGTGCTCGGCGCGAACTCCGCAGGGCAGCTGGCGGTGTTCTCCGCGTTCGCGGCGATGTTCAGCTTCGCGGCCAACATCAGCCTCTACCTCTACACGCCGGAGCTCTACCCGACCCGCAGCCGGGCGCTCGGTTGCAGCCTGGGCGGCGTCCTCAACCGGCTGGGCATCATCACCGGCCCGATCCTGGTCGCCCTGGTCTACGCGGGCGGCACGGGTCTGTCGACGGTGTTCCTGCTGATCGGCGGCATCACCCTCGTCGGGACGCTCGTCACCGCGGTGTTCGCCGAGGAGACCAAGGGGCGCACGCTCGAAGAGCTTTCGCCGTGACGATGCCGACCGGCGGTGGCAGGTCGTTTCAAGACCGGCCCGGCGGGTAGTTCACCAACGGCCCTGCCGCGTTCGCGCGGCAGGGCCGTTCGCACGGGGCGCAGTGTCCGAACAGGACAGAACGCGGTCAGCCGATGGCGTCGAGGAACGTTCGGCGGGCTTCGGAGTCGGTGTGCTGGGGCCAGCGGGCTTGGAGGGGCCCTCGACCGGTAGAGGTCTGCACGACGACCTTCGCGCCGCAGGAGGGGGACAGTCCGCTGTGGATCAAGAGCGGGCGGTGTCCGGTTCGGCGGCGCGGAGCAGGCTGTCGCGGGGGGAGGCAGCAGGGAGGCGCGTTCGCGCGACGCCGCATGCGCGAAGGCCTGGCACAGCAGGGCGTCGACCGTGTCGAAGTAGTGGCTGATGAGCCCGGGTCGGACCGCCAGCTCGTCGGCGACCGCCTTCATGGTGACCCGCTCGAGCCCCTGCTCGAGGGCGAGGCGGACCGCGGCCTCCAGGATTGGCGCGCCAGTAGTGTTGTACTAACTCGGGGTATTCCTTCCGTAGCAGCTGTGAGGACACGCCTTTGAGGCTGTTGACGAGCTTCGAGAGGGTGACCTTGGTTGGGAAGTTGACTAGCAGGTGCACGTGGTCGCCTTCGCCGTTGAACTCGGCTAACTCCACTTCGAAGTCCGTACACACCTGCTGCATGCCATGCGCCTCAGGTGGGTGTCGGTGAAGACCTTATGCCGGTACTTGGTAACGAAAACCAAGTGTGCGTGAAGGATGAAGCAGCAGTGACGACCTGTACGAAGGCCTGTGTCGAGCTCCATAACCCAAGATCATATGATCTTGGGGTGCGGCTTCGATATTCCTTCCGTCTTTACCCGACGCCGGGCCAGCAAACCGCGCTGGCGCGGGCGTTCGGGTGCGCGAGGTGGTGTACAACGACGCCGTACGTGCACGCCAGGACGCGCACAAGGCGGGTGGGAAAGCCCCTTCGGCAGGCGAGTTGTCCAAGAAGCTGATCACTGATGCGAAGAACACCCCGGAACGTGCCTGGCTGTCGCAGGTGTCCGCGGTGGTGCTCCAGCAGGCGTTACGGGACTGCGACCAGGCGCTGAAGAACTTTTTCGACTCGATCAGCGGCGAGCGCGCTGGGCGGAAGATGGGCGTACCCCGGTTCAAGACCCGCCGCGACCGGCGGCAGGCGATCCGGTTCACCGCGAACGCCCGCTGGAACATCACCCCGGGCGGGAAGCTGCGGTTACCGAAGATCGGCGACATCCCGGTCACCTGGTCGCGCACATTGCCGTCGAAACCATCATCGGTGACGGTGATCAAGGACGCCGCTGGTCGGTACTTTGCCTCGTTCGTCATCGACACCACCCCAGAGCCCCTCACCGAGGCGGCACCGGATGTAGGCATCGACCTGGGCCTGAATCATTTCGCGGTGCTCTCGGATGGCACGAAGATCACTGCACCTAAGTTCTTGCGCCACGCGGAAAAGAAGCTCAAGCGTGCACAACAAGCCTTGTCTCGGAAGGAGAAAGACAGCAGCAACCGGGAGAAAGCACGGGTCAAGGTCGCTCGCACACATGCGCGGGTAGCGGACGCGCGCCGAGAGTTCCACCACCAGCTGTCCACCCAGTTGATTCGCGAGAACCAAGCAATCGCGGTGGAGAACCTGGCGGTATCAGGACTGGCGCGTACCCGCCTGGCCAAGTCCGTGCACGACGCCGGATGGTCACAGTTCGTGGCAATGCTCGAATACAAAGCAGCCGTGTACGGGCGCACTTTGATCCGGATCGGCCGATTCGTGCCCACCAGCCAGGTGTGTTCGAACTGCAAGGTGAAAGACAGCCGAAAGCCACTTCACGTCCGCACCTGGCAGTGCCAGTCATGTGGGGTGTGGCTGGACCGTGATATCAACGCGGCGGTCAACGTCGCGAAGGCCGCTGGACTAGCGGTCACAGCCTGCGGAGCGAAGGTAAGACCACCCGCCTGTGTGGGGGCACATCGCGATGAAGCAGGAACCCACCGAAGCGACTGGGTGAGCGCGAAGTCCCGCGCTGCCCGGCGCGGTAGGAATCACCCCCGTTCACAGGGGCGAGGATGTCAACTGAGCTTCGTGGTCGGGGCGACCACGATCCTGATGGGACTGGGCCTCGCGGAGTCCATCGCGGTCATCGTCGCGGGGAACCTGCTGTGGTTCATCACCGGCTTCATCTCCATCAGCGGGCCCGCCGCGGGCACCACCGGCTCGGTCATCTCGCGCGCCATGTACGGGGTGCTCGGCAACAAGGTCGTCATCGCGATCACCGGGTGGCTGACCTCGGCCCTGTACCTCGCGCTGAACTGGTCCGCCGCGTCGGTCGCGGGCATCGGCCTGGCCGGGCGACTCGGGCTGCCGGACTCGGCGGCGGTGGACGCCGCCGTGATCTGCGCGATCGCGGCCGCGACGATCCTGATCGCCATCTACGGCCACGCCACGATCGTCCGCCTCTACACCGCGCTCACCGTCGTCCTGACCATCGTGTTCCTCGTGGTCTCCGCCCTCGTCGTGGCCCGCGCCGACTGGAGCTACGCCCCGGCCGAACCGCTCACCGGCTTCTCGCACGTCGTGGTGCTGGCGGCCGCGTTCACGATCGTCGCCTCGACGCCCCTGTCGTACGCCAACAGCCCGGACCTGGCCCGGTACCTGCCCCGGTCGACCAGCGGCACGGCCGTCACCTGCTGGGCCGCCGCCGGCGGGATCGTGCCCAGCATCGTGTTCACCTCCGTCGGCGCCCTGGCGGCGACGGAGGTGGACATGAGCGATCCCCAGGCCGCGCTGGAGAGCGTCATGCCCGCCCGGTTCGCCCCGGTCTTCGTCATCGCCGTCGTGGTGAACGCGATGGCCAACAACGGCATGACGGCCTACAGCGCCGGACTGTGCATGCAGTCCATCGGGGTGCGCCTGCCGCGCGTTCCCGCCGTGCTCGTCGTCGGCGTCATCGGCACCGCGATGACGCTCTTCGCGATCCTCGTCTTCGACTTCCTCACCGCCGTGAACACCATGTTCGAACTGGTCGTCGTCATCACCGGCCCGTGCATGGCCGTCTACGCCACCGACGTCGTCCTGCGCCGCAACCGGTACGACGGCGTCGCGCTCCACGACCAGACCAGGAGCGGCCCCTTCTGGTACCGGGGCGGGGTGAACTGGGCCGGCGCGCTGGCCACCGCCGCCGGCGTGCTCGCGGCGATGCTCTGCGCCAGCTCCAGCTCGTTCGTCGGTCCCGTCTCCGCCGCCATGGACGGCCTGAACCTCGCGCTGCCCGTCGGGATCACCGGTTCCGCCGTCCTCTACTGGATCCTCTCCCGCGCCTTCCGCACCATTCCGTCCGCAGTGAACTGATCAGGAACGACATGACCGCCGATCGCATCGTGCGCGCCGCGCACATCGAGAACCTCGACCGCGAGCCGGGCCAACGCGCCCACGTCATCGCCATCGCCGACGGCACCATCCTCGCCGTCGGCGGCGACGAGATCCTGGAGACCCACCGGGGATCCGGCACGGTCGTCCACGACTTCCCCGGCGCGACCGTCCTCCCGGGCCTGACGGACGCGCACGCCCATCCCGTGTGGGGATCCATCGAGCTCGGCCGCGGCTTGGACCTCGGCGCGGCACGCGCGCTGGACGAGGTCTTCGCGCTGATCGCCGAGCACCTCGCGGACCTGCCCGACGGGGCCTGGGCGGTGGGCTTCGACCTCGACATCAACGTGTTCGACGGCGAGCCGTCCGGGAACGTGCTCGGGGAGCGGTTCCCGGGCGTCCCCGTCTCCCTGATGACCCGGGACGCCCACGCCCTCGTGGTCAGCCCGCGCGTGATCGAGCTGGCCGGGATCACCGGGGCCGAGACCTTCGACGACGCCTCCCGGATCGCCACCGATGCCGACGGGCGACCGACCGGGTTCGTCGTCGAGCTCCGGGCGATGGACCTGATCTTCGCCCACTACCCGGAAATCCCCGTCCCGACCGCGGCCCGGTACGTGTCCGAGCAGCTGCACCGGCTGGCCGCGGCGGGGCTGACCGGGCTGCACGCGATGGACTTCGACGAGCCGTCCGAGGCCGTGTACCGGCAGATCGAGGCGGCGGGCGACCTTCCCCTGCGCGTGCGCTGCGCGCCGCTGGTCGCGGCCGACTCCGGGCGCGAGGCGTGGGAGGTGGTCGCCGCGCAGCAGGCCCTGTCCGGGCGGCGGTGGTCGGTCGAGGGCGCGAAGTTCATGCTCGACGGCACGGCGGACAACGGTTCCGCCTGGTTCGAGCACCCCGACGTGCACGGGCAGAACCGCCGTCCGCTGTGGAAGGACCTCGACGCCTACCGGGACGCCGTCCGCTTCTTCACCGAACGCGGCATCCCCACCGCCACCCACGCCATCGGCGACCAGGCCGTCCGGTTCGCGCTCGACGTGATCGAGGAGGCCGGCCATCCCGCGGCCGGGCCGCCGCACCGCATCGAGCACGTCGAATCGATCCCCGACGACCTGCTCGACCGGTTCGCCGAACTCGGCGTGGTCGCCAGCCTGCAGCCCGTCCACGGGACGCGGATGACCGATCCCGGCCAGAACGACAACTGGTCGCGCCGCATCGGCCCCGAACGCGTGGCCCACGGCTGGCGCACCCGGGACCTCATCGACCACGGCGTCACCGTGGCCCTCGGATCCGACTGGCCGATCGGCGTCGGCGATCCGCGCGTCGCCCTGGCCGACGCCCAGCTCCGCCGCCCCGTGGACGAGCCCGACGCGCTCCCGGTCCAGCCGGGCCAGCGCATCACCGCGCGCGAAGCCCACGCGGGCATGACCCGTGCCACCGCGATCGCCGCCGGGGCGGACGACCGCCTGGGCCGCATCGCACCCGGGTACCTCGCGGACCTGACCGTCTTCGCCGAGAACCCGCTGACCCTGTCGCCGGAACGGCAAGCGACCAACCCGATCCTCGCGACCGTCGTCGACGGCGCCGTCCTCCACGCAGCCAAGGAGCACCACGGGAAATGACCGACAGCACCTTCGAGCGGCCCGCCACCCGTCTCCGCATCGCGGTCGACGAGGCGGATCCGCGAGCCCGCGGCCGGGCGCGCGGACGTCAGCTGGCGACCGCGCTTCCCGGCGCCATCGACACCTACGACCGCCTCTTCGCAGCGGGGAGCATCGAGGAGGACACCGTTCGCGCGGATGCCGACCGCGCGCTGGACGCCATCGCCGCGTTCCGCCCCCGGCTCGCCGAGCAGATCGAGGGCATCGCCGCCGGTGCGGGCGTCGAGACGTGGCGGGTGGCGGCCCTGAACGCGCGCACCGAGATCCTCGCGCGCAGCCGCACAGTGCCCCCGGGCGAATGCTCCACCATCGTGCGGGACACCGGCGCCGGAGCGATCCTCGGCGTGCAGACCTGGGATTGGCACGTCGAACTCGGCCCGTACTGGCACACCATCGACTCCGCGGGCGGCACGCACCGCTACGCCGGGATCACCGAGCACGGCATCCTCGCCAAGATCGGCGTCAACGACGCCGGGCTCGCGCTCCACTTCAACATCCTCGGCCACCGCGACGATCGCGTCGGCGGCATCCCCGTGCACGTCCTCGCCGCATGCGTCCTCGAAGAGGCCGGAAGCGTCGAGCACGCACGGGAACTCCTGCGCGAGGCGCCCATCGCGTCCTCCGGTTCCTTCGCGCTGTTCGACACCGCGCGGGCGGTCCTCCTCGACATCAGCCCCGAAGGCATCTTCGAGGTGCCGGAGGTCGTGCCCGGGACTTGGTTGCGCACCAACCACTTCCTCACCCCGGCGCCCGCCGCGCACGAGAAGTCCTGGCTGTACCAGCCCGATTCGGGGGAGCGCTTCGCCTTCCTCCAGGACAGGCTCGCCCGCACCCGGCCGCGGAGCGCCGGTGAGCTCGTCGGCCAGCTCATCACCGGCCCCGGAGAACCGCCCGTGACCTGCAACCCGGACCTGGGCAAGGAGTTCGGCCAGCGCTGGGCCAGCCTCGCCACGATCATGCTCGACCCCGCCCGCCGCACCGCCCGGATCCTCGACGGAACCCCGGCGGAGCACGACAGCCGCCCCTGGTACGAGCTGCAGTGCTAGTGCCGGGCGTCTTCTGCGTTTCGAGGGGGCGTTTCAGAGTCGGGCTGCGGGCGCGTGCGAGACGTGTCCGCCTGGTGCGCGGGGCGCCGTTTTCGCGCGAAACCGGCGGTCCTCGTGAGGGCGGGGCGCCGCTTTCGCGCGAAAACGGCGGCTTGTCAGGCGTCGGGCGCCTTCGTGGCGGGCTCGTCCGGAACCTTCCTGAAGCGACCCCTGAGTGGACCGAAGGTCGCGCCGGGTCGGTTGGAGGTGTCGAGGAAGGCTCGGCGAGGTTCGGTGTGCTGTCCTCGCTCGGACCGAGCCCGATCCGCCCGGCTGACGATCGCGCGGCGTGGCACGGCGGCCGCTGCCCGGACGCGCCTTGCGCAGGCGCGTCCGGGCAGCGGAGCCGGTCAGAGCACCTTGTCCAGGAAGGTGCGGATGCGGGGATTCGCGTTGCCGTCCGAGAAGAAGTCCTCCGGCGGGAGGTCGGCGGCGATCTTCCCGCCGTCGACGAACACGACGCGGTCGGCGACCTTGCGGGCGAAGCCCATCTCGTGGGTGACGACGACCATGGTCATCCCGTCGCGGGCGAGCTCGGACATGATGTCGAGAACGTCCTGGACGACCTCGGGGTCCAGCGCGGACGTCGGCTCGTCGAAGAGCATCAGCTTCGGGTCCATCGCGGCGGCGCGGACGATCGCGACGCGCTGCTTCTGCCCGCCGGACAACCTGTTCGGGTAAGCGTCCGCGCGTTCGAGCATGCCGACGCGCTGCAGCAGGCCGCGAGCTTTCGCCTCGGCCTCGGCCTTCGACCGCTTGAGCACGTTCACCTGGGGCAGCACGACGTTGCGCAGCGCGGTCATGTTGGGGAACAGGTTGAAGTGCTGGAACACCATGCCCATCCGGGACCGCAGCCGGTCGAGGTCGACACCGCGTCCGGTCAGCTCGTCGCCGTCGAACCGCACGCTGCCGGCGGTCGGGGTTTCCAGCAGGTTGAGGCAGCGCAGGAAGGTGGACTTCCCGCCGCCGCTGGGGCCGATCACCGCGACCACCTCGCCGGGCTCGATCGTGAAGTCGATCCCGTCGAGCACCTTGACGTCGCCGTAGACCTTGGTCAGGTCCCGGACTTCCAGGAGTGCCATCAGATGTACACCGCCATCTTCTTCTCGATGGTGCTCGTCGCGAAACCGATGAGGTTGGTCATCAGGTAGTAGAGGAGGCCGATGAACAGGTAGACCGTCAGCGCGTCGAAGGTGCGCGAGATGATGGTCTGCCCCACGAGGAACAACTCGTGGATGGTCACGAAGGACACCAGCGCCGAGTTCTTCGTCATCGAGACGAACTCGTTGCCCAGCGGCGGGAGCATGCGAAGGAAGGCCTGCGGGATGATCACGTGGCGCATGGCCGAGGCGTGCGACATCCCGCACGACCGCGACGCTTCCAGCTGACCTCGGTCGACGGACTGCACGGCACCGCGGAAGATCTCGGTCACGTACGAGCCGCTGTAGAGCCCGAGCGCGATGATCCCGGCGGCCATGGGCGGGAGTTGCAGGCCGAGCTGGGGGAGCCCGAAGTAGATGAAGAACAGCTGCACCACGAACGGCGTCCCGCGGATGACCGAGACGTAGGCGTTGCCGAGCCACCGCAGCGGCGCGATCCGGCTGAGCTTGGCGAAACCGCCGATGGTGCCGAGCAGCAGGCTGAGCACCAGGGCGCTCAGGATGACCTGGATGCTGACGAGGAGGCCCTGCCAGATCTGCCCCGAGGACTCGATGATGGTGGCCACGTTGAACAGGGGGTGCCCGCCCGGCTTGGCCGCCGTGGTCTCCGCGCCGAACCACTTCTCGGTGATCTGCGAGTAGGAGCCGTCGTCGTGCATCTGCTTGAGCGACGTGTTGAACGCGTCCCGCAGGGCCGGATCGGCCTTCTGGAAGGCGTAGCCGTAGTTCTCCTCGGTCAGGCGCTCGCCGATCTGCTTGAGGCCGCCCTGCTGGGCGATGAAGTACTTCCCGGCGGGTGCGCCGGTCACGACGGCGTCCGCTTGTCCCAGCCGCACCGACGAGAACATCTGCTCGTTGGTCTGCACCGTGATCAGCTCCGCGGCGGGCTGGTGCTGCTTGAGCCACTCGACGGACTTCGTGCCCACCTGGACGGCGACCCGCTTGCCCGCGAGATCACCGAGCGACGCGATGGAGGCGTCCTTCTCGTTCGCGAAGATCGCGAGTCCGCCGGGGTAGTAGATGTCCGAGAAATCAACGGCTTTGGCGCGTTCGGTGCTGATGTAGATCGCCGAGGCGCCCACATCGATCTGGTTCGCCTGCAGCGCGGGAACGATGTTGCCGAACGGCATCTGGGCGAACTCGACGTTCTTGATACCGGCCCGCGCGGCCAGCGCCCGGACCAGGTCGATGTCGAAACCGAGCTGCTTTCCCCGGGCGTCGGTGAACTCGAACGGCGGGAAGGTCGCGTCGGTGCCGACCCGGAGCGTGGCCTGCCCGGAACGCAGCGCGTCGAGCTTGGCGGTGGGCGGTTCTGCCGCGGACGCCGCGCTCGTGGGCACGAGCACGAGCAGGCAGGCGACGAGCGCGGTCGCGAGCCGCGCCCAGGTTCGCTGACGGGGCATTCAGTGTCCTTCCTGGACAGACCGGTCGGCGGCGCTCGTCACGATCGTGTGCACGAGGCGGGCCGCGATCCGAGCGGTGCGGTTGTCGATGTCGTGGGCGGGGTTCAGTTCGGTGATGTCGGCCAGGGCGAGCTTCGGGTCGCCGCCGATCAGCCGGCACACCTCGATGACGACACCGGCGGGTACGCCGAGGGCCGAAGGAGCGCTGACCCCCGGTGCCTGTGCGGCGGGGAGCACGTCGAGATCGATCGACAGGTACAGCGCGTCGACGTCCGCGATGAAGGCCCGGACGAAATCGAGGACGTCCTCGACGTGCCGTTCCTGGCAGTCGAGGTCCTGGAGGTGGCGGACGCCGAGTTCGGTCGCCGTGGCGAACAACGCGGCGGTGTTGCTGGGCCGGCTGATTCCGATCACCGCGTAGGTGAATTCGGCACCGCGCTCGGCTTCTCCCACGGCGATCTGCCGGAACGGGGTGCCGGACGACGGGCGATCGGCCTCCCGCAGGTCGAAGTGCGCATCGAGGTTGAGCACGCCCAGCCGCCGCCCGTCCAGCAGGCCGCTGCGGGCGAGCCCGAGGTAGGAACCGTAGGCGGTCTCGTGCCCGCCGCCGAGCACGACCGGGAGGTTTCCGGTGCGGAGCTGTTCCGCGACCGCCTCGGCGAGGTCGTCCTGCGCCGCTTCGAGGGCGTCACCGGCGACCGCGACGTCGCCGGCGTCGTGCACGACGACCTCCGGCTGGATCGCGAAACTCCCCAGGGCCGCGCGGATCGCGCCCGGGCCTGCCTGAGCCCCTGGACGACCGCCGTTGCGGCGGACGCCGATGTCGCAGGGAAAACCGATCAGCGAAACGCCGGTGACGCCGGGCGACTCGTTGATCGCGTTGTGCCACCTGCGATGTTCCGGCCCCGGGCCGTCGACGCGTCCGGTCCAGCTGGGAACGGATGTGCTCACGCGTACTCCTCCAGTCTGCTGATGTCCTGCGCTGCGGCGTGCGTGAGCGTGACGAGGGACTCGTGCCGAGGCCGGACGCGGAAGTCCGGGGCCATCGTGCTGACCACGCCGACGAGGTTCTGCTTCCGGTTCAGCACGGGCACGCTCACGCCCCACACGCCCGGATCGACCTGCCCGACGCTCACCGCGAAGCCCTGGCCCCGGACGCGCCGCAGGTCGATCTCCAGCTTGTGGATCTGCGGTGGGGTCAGCCCGTGCGCCGCGGCGGCGCGCGCGACCCGGTCCTCGGGCAGGTGCGCCAGCAGGGCCTGGGCGCTCGCGCCGAAGGTGAGCGGCTTGCTCAGCCCGGGAGAGAAGCTGCACCGGACGACCCGTGTCCCCTCGGCCGCTTCGACGCAGAGCACGTCGTTGTCGCGGGCGATGAGGAACGCCGCGAGCTCGTCGGTGTCGGCCGCCAGCCGCCGGAGGCGGCGCTTCACCCCGCCCTGGCTGAGCACCTCGCGCCGGTAGTTCTCGGCCATCTGCACCGTCAGCGACCCCGCGCAGTAGCGGCCGCGCGTGCGCGCCTGGTGCACCAGCCCGATTTCGACGAACGTCGTCAGGTGCCGGTACACGGCGCTCGACGGAATCCCGGTGCAGGCGGAGATCTCCTCCGCCGTCGCGCTCTCCCGTTCGGCGAACACGGCCAGGATCCGCGCTGCTCGCGTACCGGCTTTCCGGTTGGTTTCCGGGCTTGTCACGGCGGGCACGCTACGTCGGCGGTGACCGGCTGCCCAGCAATTCTTCCCAGTGACTGGGAATGTTATTCCCAGTGCTCGGCCATGTGCGGAGAGAAGCCGCCGCGGCGCCGAAGCCGGACCGACAGCGACGACTCGACTACTGGTGGTCATCCGCTTCGGGGCGGCGAGTGATCGGTGGTCTTCGCCTGGAATCGGGTGGCCGGCGGGCGGAAGTAAGGTGGCCGACCGTGGACCGACCCCTGCTGCCCGAGCACCTCCAGCTGCTGCTGTCCGACGAGCCCGTGCTGGACGTGTACTCCCACGGTCCGTGGCGGGTTCCGGACGGCTTGTGGGAGGAGATCCGGGAGCGCGCGGTCGAGCTCAACCGCGACCCGGCGGCGGAGGCGCTGGCCGTGGAACTGCCCGAGTTCTTCGCCGAGGACACCACGGTCATCGGAGCGGAGCTGTGGTTCCTGCTGGAGTTCCTGGTCGGCACGGCGGCGGTGCGCGGCGGCAACGCCGCCGACCTGCAGCGGGAGACCATGGGCGGCTTCGCGGCCCAGCCGTGGCGGCCCAACCGCACCTGGTCCTGGAGCGCGAGCGCGTCGCGGTTCCGGCCGCCGGTGGAGTGGCTGCTCGACGGTGCCGGTGACGACCCCGATCTGCGGGAGCTCGCGTTCGGCCTGGCCCGCCGCTGCCTGGACGTGTTCGCCGGGATCGAACCGCTCGAACCGCGCCGCCAGGCGCTGATCGCGCTGCACGACATGCGCGCGGCGGACCCGGCGCTGGCCAAGCAGGACCTCGTCGCGCCGGTCGGGAGGCTGGCGGACCTGTGGGCGCAGCGCGCCGACGAGTCGATCCTGGCGGCGTTGCCCGAGCTCAGCGGCCCGGCCGGCTACCTGGACTGGGCGTGCTCGGGGTTCCTGGCCGCGCACCAGCGGCTGCTGGAGCGGTCGCCGGGCGTCGCGGGCGCCGGCCCGATCCCCGACATCGACTACTCGGTGGAGCACGAGATCGCGCTGGCCGGCCTGATGCTGCAGGCCGAGCTGGCGGAGGTGCCGGTCGAACTGGCGCTCACCACGGGCCACGCGATGTTCGAGGTCGTGCAGGCCATGTTCGTCCGGCTCAAGGAGAACTTCGACGGCGACCGCTGGCACAACCTCGTGCTGGCGTGGCTCGGGCGCGCGGTGCTGGCGGGCGAGGCGGACGTCTGCCGCGCCTGGCTGGACATGGCGATGCGGATCAGCGGCGTGGTGCAGGGCCTGCCGGACGGCATCGTGACGCCGAGCTGCTTCGTCCCGGTGCGGGACTTCCAGCGGCAACTGCGGGTGCTGGCCCGGCCGCGCAGGGTGCTCAACCCGTTGGTGCCGAAGCTGGTCGGCGGCGAGGAACTGCACTCGGCGGCCGCGGATCCGGCGGCGGCCCTGGTGGGCCAGCCGGAGCTGGCCGCGGCGGTCCGCACCGAGCTGGCGGAATTCCGGCACGGCCGCACCAGGGTGGTGCGGATGTTGTTGACCGGCCCGGAAAGCACGGGGCGGGGCACGGCGGCGGGACTCCTGCGCGGCATGCTGCTCAAGGCGGGCGGAAACCGCACCGAGGCGTGGGTTTCCGAGGCCGAGTTCGCCAGCCTCGACGTCAGCAACGCCGTGGTGCACCTGCAGCAGAAGACCCAGGGCCTCGGCGCCCACGACGTGCTGGTGGTGAACGGCCTCGGCCAGCTGGCGGGCCTGGAGCGGTCCGGAACCGCGCTGCTGGAGGAATTGCGGCGGTTGGTGAAGCGGTTGCCGGAGCTGCACGTCATCGCGGTGTGCCGGGCCGGTGGAGACGACCGGGTGGGCGCGGTGAATCCGGCGCTGCTCCAGCAGTTCCGGGTCGCCAGGACCGCCGAATTCGCGCCGGAGGACCTCGCCGAGCTGTTCCGGCGCGCGGTGGCCCGGCGGGGCGCCACCACCGCGGACGACGCCGCGCGGTCGGCTGCCCGGCTGGCGGCGGTGGGGCCGCAGAACATGCGTGGCGCCCGGCTGATCGAGGACCTGGCGCGGCGCGGCGTCGACGCGGCCCGCGCCCGCAACAGCGGGGGACCGGTGGAGGTGCTCGGCCGCGACCTGCCGGAGCACTCGGCCGGCACCGACCTGGCGGACTGCGTCGGCCTGGACTCGGTCCGCCGCGAACTGGACCTGGTCCTGGCCGAGGTCCGGGCCGCGAAGCTGCGCCGGGAGGCGGGGATGCCGGGCGCGGTGCGCCCGCGGCACCTGGTGTTCACCGGTGCGCCGGGGACCGGGAAGACGACCGTGGCCGGGGTCCTGGGCCGGACCTGCGCGGATCTCGGCCTGCTGTCCTCCGGGCACCTGGTGGTGGTCGACTGCGCGGACCTCGCCGGGCGGCACGTGGCGGAGGCGGCCACCGGGGTGCAGCGCGCGCTCGACCGGGCCATGGGCGGCGTGCTGTGCATCGAGGACGCGGGCACGCTCGCCCGGCCGGGCATCGACGTCGACCGGGCGCGCAACCAGGGCGTGATCGACGCGCTGCTGGCGGGCCTGCAGTCGCGCTCGGCGGATCTGCTGGTGGTCCTGTGCGGCCCGGACGCCGCGGTGAACGGCCTGCTCAAGGCGACCCCGGAACTGGCGGCCTGCTTCCCGAAGGTGGTGCGCTTCCCGGACCTGACCGACGAGCAGGTCGTGGAACTGTTCGAGCGCAAGGCCGCGGCGGCGGGCTTCGCGCTCGGCGACGGGGTGCCGGAGAAGGCCCGGGCAGTGGTCCGCACGGCCCGCCGCGACGCGGCGATGACCAACGGCCGCCTCGCGGTGAGCCTGCTGGAACGCGCGGTCTCGTTGCAGTCCAGGCGAATCCTCGCGGACGGCGTGGTGAGCGCGGACGAGTCGCTGCACCGGATCGAGGCCGTGGACGTGCCGGACACGCCGGTCGAGCCGGTGCACGCGGACCTCCCGGCGGACCCGCTGGCGGCGATCGACGACCTGATCGGGCTGGAGTCGGTGAAGCGCGAAGTGCGCCTGCTGGTCGCCGAAGCGGAAGCGGACCGGCTGCGCCGCGGCGCCGGGCTGCCGCTCGCGGCCCGCACCAGGCACCTGGTGTTCACCGGCAATCCGGGCACGGCGAAGACGACGGTCGCCAGGCTGGTCGCGGCGGTGTACGCGAAGCTCGGCCTGCTGTCCTCCGGCCACCTGGTGGAGGTTTCGCACGCGGACCTGATCGCCGAGTACATCGGCCAGACCGCGCCGAAGGTCCGCGCCGCGGTGGAGCGAGCGCGGGGCGGCGTCCTGTTCATCGACGAGGCGTACGCGCTGACGCCGCCGGACGGCAGGCATTCCTACGGCCCGGAGGCGATCGCGGAACTGCTGCGGCTGATGGAGGAGCACCGCGACGACCTGGTGGTGATCGCGGCCGGGTACGAGAGCCGGATGACGGAGTTCCTGCGCACCAACCCGGGCCTGGCCTCGCGCTTCCCCTCGGTGGTGCACTTCCCGGACTACGACGAGGCGGAACTCGTCGAGATCTTCGAAAGCCTGGCGAGCACGGCGGGATTCACCGTCCACGAAGGCGTCCGCGCGGAGGTCCGCCGAATCCTGCGGGCGACGAGCCGGGACGAATCGTTCGGCAACGGCCGGGTCGTCCGGAACCTCCTGGACCGGGCGATCGCGTTGCAGGGCGAGCGGATCACCACGACATCCGAACCGCAGGATCCTTCGGAAGTCCGGCTCCTGCGCCCGGCCGACCTGGCAGGAGTCCAGATCAGCCACCTCGCGACCGGGAGCGACTCCTTCGGCCAGTACCTCTGACGGCCTGTCATGGTTCCTCCGTGCCCGGCAGGGGCACGACCACGGAACTCCGGACATGACTGAAGATCACCGAGGTCCGCACGTTCACGATCTCCCGCCGCTTGGTGAGGCGGTCCAGGATGAAGGCGCTGAGCTGATCGTTGTCGGCCACCGCGATGTGCAGCAGGAAGTCGTCGCCACCGGACATGACGAAGTACGACAGCACTTCCGGCAGGCTCGCCACGAAGGACTGGAACGACTCGATCACCGCGCGGTCCGGCGGGCGCAGCTGCACGGCCACCATCGCCTGGGTGCCGCGGCCGATCTTCCGCAGGTCCACATCGGCGTGCTGGCCGCGCAGGATGCCGCGCTTGGTCAGCCTGCGGATGCGTTCCAGGCAGGTGGACTGTGCCACGTGCAGGCGGGCGGCCAGTTCCTTGTTCGTCAGCCGGGCGTCCTCCTGCAGGAGCGTCAGCAACGCCGTGTCAAGTTCGTCCAGCACCATCGTCAGCACCCCGCGTCCGTGCAGAATTCGAGATTTTCGGCGAGTGGCCGAACTTATCACGACGAATGCCTGGAACATCCGCAGTGATCGCTACGTTGGGCGCCATGACCCTGCGTGACAGCGATCTCGCCGACCTCACCGCCGCGGCAGGCCCCGCAGACCCCGTTCGCGGGGGCGGGCACACCCTGGCCGTCGCGGCCGTCGTGGTGGCGGCGCTGATTTGGAGCGCGTCGTTCGCGGTCACCGAGGTGGCGTTGGCGGAGATCCCGCCGATGACGATCGGCGCGATCCGGTTCGGCTTCGCCGCCCTCATCCTCGCCGCAGTGATCCACACCAGGCGGGACCGGCGGCTGCCGACGGTCCGGCAGCGGTTGTTCATCGGCCTGGCCGGACTGCTGGGCATCACGGCGTACTTCGCCGTGGAGAACCTCGGCGTCGACCTGGCGACGGCGTCCGACGCGACGCTGATCGTCGCCTCGTATCCGATCATCACCCTGGCCCTGGAGCTGATCCTGCGGCGGGCCACGCTCTCGGTCGTCCGGCTGGCCGGCATGGTCATCGCCATCGGCGGGGTCTGGCTGGTCGTGCAGGGCGGAACGGGCGGTGATCTCCGGAACCGGTTGTGGGGCGACGCGCTGCTGATCCTCGGCGGGCTCGTCTGGGCCGGATACAACCTGGTGGCGCAGCGCGACACCTCGGGCGCCTCGCCGGTCGTGGTGACGTACTACCAGACGCTGGCCGGAGCGCTCGGTTTCATCGCGATGTCGCTGTTCGAAACGGACCGCTGGGCCTGGCCGTCCCCGGCCAACCTCGGCCGCATGCTGTTCCTGGCCGGGCTTTGCTCGGTGGCCGCGTTCCTGCTCTACAACTACGGATTGCGCGGGCTGCTGCCCAGCGTGGCGGTCAACCTGCTCAACATCGTCCCGGTGGCGGGCCTGGTGTGGGCGGCGTTGCTGGCTGGGGAATCCATCGGCGTGCAACAGATCATCGGAGGTGCGGTCGTCATCGCCGGCGTGGTGTTCGGCCTGTACCAACGAAAGAACGACAGACCCGCGGCAGTACCGAACGCGGCGAAATCGAACGCAGAGAAGGACAACGCATGACAGGCCGGCCAGAGTTCAAGTGCGCGATCGTGGTCAGCGACGAGCTGCCCACGGGACTCGCGGTCAACGCGGCGAGCGTGCTCTCGCTGACCATGGGGCACCGCGTCGAGGGCCTCGTCGGCGTGGACGTGAAGGACGCCGACGGCGTGACCCACCCCGGCATCATCTACACCCCGCTGCCGATCCTGGTGGCGCCGCGCGAGCAGGTCGGCACCATCGTGCAGGCCTCGGCCGCGCAGGACGGGATGTTCTTCGTCGGCTTCAGTTCCCTGGCTCAGGGCTGCAAGACGTACGAGGAATACATCGACAAGATGGCGGCCACCCCGACCGCCGACCTGGCCAGTGTCGGTGTCGGCCTGTACGGCCCGCGCAAGCAGGTCAACAAGCTCGTCGGCTCGCTGCCTCTGCTCCGCTGAGCTGCCCGCCCGGCGGTGGCCCTGCTCGTCGTGAGCCGCGGGGCCACCGCCGGGCGGGTTCAGGGGGGGCGACGGAGGCGTTGGAGCGTCAGGAGCGGACGCCGCTGAGTTCGTTCGGGGTGGCGGGCAGGTCGCCGGTGGCGAGGTTCTTCCCCGATGCCAGATCGATCGCGTGGATCTTCTTCTGCGCCGGATCCGTGATGTAGGCGGTACCGCCGCGGACGAAGATCGCGGGCCGCGGCTGCTGCCACTCCAGCGGCTCCTGCCACGGATCCAGGACCGGAATCGTCCGCGTGACCTGGGCGGTCGCCGGGTCGATCTGGTGGATCCGGCCGTCAGTGCCCAGGACGAGGGCCTCGCCCTGCGGCCCCCGGGCGAGGGAGCGGAAGGTGTAGCTGGTGCCGATGTCGACCAGCCGCAGGCTTCCGCTGGTGGTGTCGATGAGCGAAACCTGCTGGGGACGCTCCAGTTCGGCGTGCTCGTCCTTCTTGTAGTCGCCCAGCACGACCGGCGACGCGGCGGAGCCGGCCTGGTTGCCGATCCGGCCGTACTCGGTGGGGCCGGCGACCTTCGTGATGGTGCCGCCGCGGTAGATCAGCACACCGTTCTCGCAGCCGATCACGACGGCCTCGCCCTGCGCGGTCGCTTCGCCGTGCACGCCGGGGCAGTCCTCGCTGCGCGCGATCTCCTTGCGCGCGGCGTCGAGCACCGCGATGCCGACCCGCTCCTCCTCGTTCCCGACCGTGACCACGAGCTCGCCGTTGGCCAGCTCGATCGCGACGCCGTGGTGCGGTTCGGGCGTCCGGTACACCTCGGTCGGCGGCATGCCGGAACCGAGCGCTTCGGGATCGAAGACCGTGACTTCGCCGGTGCCGTCGGAGAAGAGCACGGTCTTGCCGGCGTGCGGCACGACGTGACCGGGCTTGGCGCCCTTGAACTCGACGTCGCTCAGGTTCGCGCCGGCCGCGTCGAGCACGCGGAAACCCGTCGCGGTGGAAACCAGGACGTGGCGGTCGTCGCCGGCCGGGTTGAGGCGGTTGAAGCCTGCCAGCGGCAGGTCCTTGACGACTTCCAAGGTCCTGCCGTCGAGGACGTAGACGCCGCCGTCGTAGGTCACGGTGACCGGATCGGCCACCGTGACCGGCGCGTTCTCCCGGGGCGGTGCCTGCGCGGTGCCGCAGGCGCCCAGCACGACGGTGAGGGATAACGCCGCGGACGCCGCGGCGATCTTCTTGCGAGAACCCGTATTCATCATCATCTTCCATTCCACTTCGGACGGACGGATCCAGCAGGTGCCCGGGCTCCGGGCTCGCGCGGTTCAGCCCCGGCCGAGTCCCCGTGCGATGGACTCGGCGTTGGACCGCATCATTTCCAGGTAGTCGCCGGCGCCCCGGCCCGGTCGGCTCAGCGATTCGGAGAACAGCGGCACGACCTCGACGTCCAGTCCGGCCTGGTCGGCGAGGACTCGCGCGAGGCGGTCCGGCTGGGAGGAGTCGGCGAAGATCGCCGGGACGCCGGCCGCGCGAACCGTGTCCGCGAGGGACTTCAGGTCTGACGCGCTGGGCGAGGCGAGCGTTGTTCCGCTGGGAATCACCGCGCCGACGACCTCGAAGTCGTAGCGCTGCGCGAGGTACCCGAACACGTGGTGGTTGGTCACCAGCTTGCGGCGTTCGGCCGGGATGCCGGCGAACTGCCGGCCCATTTCCGCATCGAGCCGGTCGACCGCGGCCCGGTACCGCGCCGCGTTGGCGCGCACGGCCTGCGGGTCCACGCCCTCGACGTGCGCGATGACCTGCTCGGCGATCACGTCGACCGCCCGGCTCACGCGCTGCGGGTCGGTCCAGAAGTGCGGGTCAAGGCGGCCGTTGGTGCCCGCTGCGGTGTAGCGGACGGGATCCACCTCGGAGCCCACGGCCAGGGTCGGGATCCCGGCGGCTTCCGCCGCCTGGACGTTGCGCGCGACGCCTTCTTCCAGGCCCAATCCATTGTGGACGACAAGACCGGAATGCTCCAGCTTCGCCGCCTGCTGCGCCGAGATCCCGAAGGAGTGCGGGTCCGCGTCGGGTTTCATCAGCACCGTCACCTCGGCTTCGTCGCCGACGATCTGCCGGGTGATGTCGCCGAGGATGTTGGTCGTGACGACCACGCCCGAGCGGTCCTGCTCCCCGGCGGCGCAGCCGGTGAGCGCGAGCAGGAAGGCGATCCCCGAGGCGATGAGGAGCCGGGCGGAGCGCCGGCCGCCGTTGCGTGTTCCAGTGCTCATCGTCCCGTCTCCACCAGGTGAGTGGCCCGGCCGCCGAGTTCGAAGGTGCGAGCGCGGCGGAGGGCGTCGTTGTAGTCGATCTCGTGGACGACGCCCGCGGCCGCGTCGTTGATGTAGGCCCGGCTGGTGTCGATCTCGATCGTCGGTGCGGCCCCGCCCGCCACCGGATCGTTCAGCAGCGGAACGACCGCCGTCTCCTGGCCGGTTTCGCCGTCGAACGCGTGCAGCGCGCCGTCCGCGGTGAGGGTCAGAAGGGGCCCGCCGGCGCCGACCGCGTTGGCCGCCAGCACCGGGCCGCTGGCGACGTACGTCCACTTGCGATGCGCGACATCGAGCGACCAGACGCCGGCTTCACCGGCTTTCGCCGCGAGCGTGTCGCTGCCCGGCCGGTGGTCGAACTCCTGCGCGCGCTCGTCCGCTGAAACCGGCCGCGGGTACGGAATCTTCTCGCCGCTGAACCTGCCGTCCTTCGAACCGACCAGGAGAGCGCCGTCGGCGCAACCGAACACGACGCCTCGCCGGGTGACAGCGGCACCGGCCGGGCCGGGGCAGGGCTGGTCGATGGTCGTGACCGGCTGCCCGTCCCGGCTCCGGACTTGCACCGCGCCGGCCCGACCGGGCTGCTCGACCGGTACGAGGACGTGGCCGTCGAAGGGCAGCACCGCCGCGCCACGCGCCACGTCCTCGATCTTGCCCGTCTCGGAGATCGTGCCCGCGTCCAGCTCGGCGCGATCCAGCAGGCTGGCCGTGCCGTCGCCGAACGACACCGCGACGACCGCTGGATCGCGGTACGCGCGCACCGGCCCGGTTCCCGCGATCGTGCCGACCTCGCGAACGGCGGCGCGGTAGTAGTGCACGTGATCGCCGTGGTCGACCATCCAGGAGCCGCTGTCGACGATCCGGACCGACCGGCCCGATGTCAGGTAGGCGAACCGCCCGTCACCGACGACGTCCTCGACACCGTGCACCTGACCGGCCTCCGTGACGTCGCCGGTGATCAGGTCCAGCACGCGCACGGTTCCGGCATCCGCGTCGGCGACCACCAGGCGCGACTGCGCCTCGGCCGCCTCCTCCGCGCCTTCGACGTAGCCGTGCGGTAATTCTTCGGCCGGCGTCGGCGTGTCCGGCCCGGCGCATCCCGCGAGGACCACCGCGGCGACCGACAACCCCGCGACGGCAACGGATTTCCTTCTGATGTGGCTCACGATCACCTCTGGATTCCGGCTTCTACTCGCCTGACGTGGTTGAGATCCGCTGCACGCGGTGGCGGATTTCCGCGCCGAGCGCGGAGAGGAAGAACAGCGCGACCGCGGCCGCCGAGATCGTCGCCCCGGCCGCGGTGCCCCAATGCCACGAGCCGACCAGCCCGATGACCGTCGCGGCGGCCCCGATCAACGCCGCGACGAGCATGATCGCGGGAATCCTGTCGACCCAGAGGACGGCTGCGGCGGGCGGCGCGATGAGAAGGCTGAACACCAGCAACGTTCCGACGACGTGGAACGACGCGACGATCGCCAGCGTGATCAGGCCGAGCAGGCAGGCGTGCGCCAAGCGGGGCCGCAGGCCGAGCGTGTGCGCCTTCCGCGGATCGAAGGCGAGCGCGACGAACGAGCGGTGGCCGAGCACGGACACCGACGCGGCGACGACCAGCGCCGCCACGAGGTAGCCGAGGTCTTGCCCGCGCACTGCCAGGACGTCACCGAACAGGAAGCCGGTCAGGTCGACCGCGAAGGACTGCGAGTGCGAAACGATGATCACGCCCAGCGACAGCATCCCGACGAACAGCAAGCCGATGGCGGTGTCCTGCGACAGCCGCGACGACCTGCCGAGCGCGGTCACGCCGAGCGTCATCGCGCCTGCGCTGAGCGCCGCTCCGAGCAGCAGGTTCCCGCCCAGCAGCGAGGCCAGCGCGACACCGGGGAGCATCCCGTGCGACATGGCGTCGCCGAGGAACGCCATGCCGCGCAGGACGACCCAGGTGCCGACCAGCGCGCAGATCGACGAGACGAGCGTCCCGGCCCACAGCGCCCGCGCCACGAAAGACACTTCGAACGGGACGAACAGCCAATCCATGAGGCAGCACTCTATATTGAAAATGATTATCAATGTAGATAGTGTTTCGGTGATGCCGAACACCGTGCGAGGGGTGCTGTGACGATCACCAGCGATCAACCGGAGATCACCGTCCGCGACCTGACGGTCGGGTACACGCGCGAACCGGTGCTGCGCGGTCTCAGCGCCACGTTCCCGCGCGGGCGGATGACAGCCGTCGTCGGTCCCAACGGCTCCGGGAAGTCGACGTTGCTCGGCGTGCTCGCGGGTGTGCTCAGGCCCGCCGCGGGTTCGGTCGAGCGGGACCGGGAACCCGCGTTCGTCGCGCAACGAAGTGCGGTGTCGGATTCGCTGCCGATCAGCGTCCGCGACGCGGTTTCCATGGGGCGATGGGCGCACCGCGGCCCGTGGCGGCGCCTGACCGGCCACGACCGGGCCGTCGTCGAGGAATGTCTGGCCGGCCTGGAACTCCTCCCGGTGGCGGCCCGCCGGCTCGGTTCGTTGTCGGGTGGCCAGCGCCAGCGCGCCCTGCTCGCGCAAGGGCTCGCCCAGGAGTCCGGTCTGCTCCTGCTCGACGAACCGGGTTCCGGACTGGACGCCGAAGCGCGCCGCCTGATCTCAGCGGCCCTCGAGAACGCCAAAGCGCAAGGGGCGACCGTGGTTCAGGTGACCCACGACTTCGCCGAAGCGATGCGTGCGGATCACTGCCTGGTGCTCGACGGCGGAAAGCTGATCGCCGCGGGCGCACCCGCCGCCGTCCTGACCCCGCCGGTGCTCGAAGAGGTCTGGGGCATCCGGCCGCTGAGCTGACATGACGTGCGGCGAAGATTTGCTCGCCTGGACGCGGGTTCGCGCACTGCCCGTGAGTGTTTTGGGGCGCTATGGCACCCCAAAACACTCACGGGCGACGTGCGTCCGAGAGACCGATCGGCAGGGTGGCTGCCACTCCCCGGACGTGCCGTCCGTCGAGGCGGTCCACGCCGATGCCCCAGCCGCGGGCCAGCCCGGTCAGCACCTGGGTCGTGTGCTCCAGCGCCTGGAGGTTCGCCGCCGCTAGGCGCATCGTCGCGCTCACGCGGGGCTCTGCGTCGGTCGTCGACCGGTGGGCCGTCACGGCGATCGTCACCGCCGCGTGCGGCGCGGCCGCGAGCAGCCGGTGCAATGCCTGCGTTGCGACCGCCGGGGAAAGGCCCGACCAGCCTTCGAGTTCGAAGGTCGCCTGCGAGACCGGGCCGGTGTGCCAGAGCCGCCACTGCTCCCGGATGCGGCTGCGGGCGGCCGTGACGTGGGCGAGCGAGGAGATGGTGCCGAGGACCTCGTGCTCGGTGAGTCCTCTGGTGGGCGTGCCGTCGCGGCGGAGCTGGCGCTTCACCCGCCGGACGGCGTTGCCGAGCGCCTGCCGGACTTCCGCGTCCCGATGCACTTCGACCGTGCGCAGCACTTGCAGGGTCAGCCAGACACGTGGTGCGTGCGCCTGGCTGAACCCGGCGTGGTGCACCACCTGCACGGCGAAGGCCGGTGCCTGCTCGCTCAGCGGTGGCAGCATCGTCTCCGGCGGCGGCATCGGTTTCGGGGCGCGTGCGGTCGTTCTCGGTTGCAGCACCGCTGAGATCCCGGCGGCCCGGCTGAGCATCGACACCACGTCGTCGCCGACGTCGTCCACGAGCCACACCGATTCCGGCGAGATCAGGCGCAGCAGCGCGCGCCCGGCCTCGTCCGCGCTCCGCAGATCCCGGTCGCGCTTGCGCAGCAAGTACTTCCACGACAACGCGAGCCATTCGTACAGCCAACGGTCGCGGGTGCGCACGGCGGTCAGTGCCAGGACGATCGCGGCCACCACGACGACCGCGGCGATCGCGGGCCACGGCCGGCCGATGACCAGCACGACCGCGATCAGCACGAGCTGCCAGCACATGATCTGCAGCACCCCGATCCTGCCGAGCGGACGTGCTTGCGCGGGCGTCGTTTCCGGCGGCCCGGCGGCAGAACGAGCAGGGGGCTCGGGTGCCGGGGCGGCGACCGGGTGCGCCGGTTGCCACGCCGGAATCGGTCGCGGTTGCGGGATCGCCGGTGCGTTGATTCGCACGCCGGCTCGGGTCGCGCCTGGATCGGTCACCGTGCTGCCTCCTCGTGCCTTCCCCCGGGCCCAGTGTCCGCAGGGAAAATGAGGATTCGGTGACAGCGGAACGCTCCCGCCCGAAGTTGGCGATTATCATCAAATCTTCATCGACCGCTTGTTAATGTCATCGGGTGACTGACGACTCGTCCGGCTCGAAATCCCCGGCCTTGCAGCGGCTTCGGGCCGTTGCGCGCGGCCGCGCGGCGATCGCGCTGCTGGTCGCCGGCTGCGTGGGACTGGTCGGCCTGGCCGTGACCGGACAGGCGTCCGTTCCGCCCGGCCTGCAGTTCGTCCAGGTCGGCCACTGGGTCTACAACAGCGCTTCGCAGTCGGCGTTCCACGTCGACGGGTCGACCGGCCAGGTGGATGCGCGGGCGAGCGTGCCCGGCGCGGAACAGGGCAGCCAGGTCGTGCAGGGCGAGCGCTCCGGATACGTCGTCGAGCGGTCGCGGATCACGGAGTTCAGCAAGTCGACGCTGAGCGTCGAGAACAGCGTCGCCCCACCCGCCGCCGAGCGGCCGGTCGTGCTGGAGGTCGCGGGCGGCCCGTACCTGGTCTACCGCAACGCGGGCCGGGTAGCGCGCCTCGGCGACCCGACGGCCACCGTCCCGGCGGGCGGCCCGCTGTCCACGCCGGTGGCGACCTCCGACGGAACGGTGTGGCTGCACCGGATCGACACCGGTTCGATCTGCCAGCTGCCGCGAGACGCCACCCGGCTCGCCTGTCCCGCCGAACTGCCCAAGGGCCACGGCGGCGCGCTGGCCGTCGTCGGCGACCGGGCGGTGGTGATCGACACCACGGCGGACACGCTGCACACCATCAGCGGCGACGGGCTCGGCGGATCCGCCGAGATCGGGCTGAAACTGCCGCCCACGGCGCAGGTCGCCAACAGCGCCGTCGACGGGCGGCTCGCCGTCGTCGACCCGGACCGAAAGCAGCTGCACCTGATCGACACCGCCGGGCTGGAGAAGAACGGCCCGACCGCCCGGCCCGTCTCGGTGGACCTGCCCAAGGACGGCAAGATCGCCGGACCCGTCGCGGCCTCGCACGTCGTCATGGTGGTCGACGAGACCCGGCACGAAGTGCTCACCTACGACAGCAAGGGCCAGTTGAAGAGCTCGAAGAAGCTTCCGGAGAACGGCGAACCGCCGCGACCGGCGCTGGGCGAGGACGACCGGATCTACGTCGACACCTCGGACGGCTCGCGGGTGCTGGTGGTCGACGGCGAGGACGGATCGGCGGCCGAGGTGTCCATCGACGACGCCGCCCGCAACGGGACGGCCGACGAGGCGACCACCGACGACCCACCGGACTCCGAGCCGCTGGTGCCGGGCGTGCTGTCGGATGTCGTCGCGGCCGCGACGCCGCCCGGCGCGCCCCGCAACGTCAAGGCGGTCGCCGGCGACGGCTCGGCCACGGTGACCTGGGGCGCCGCCGCGAACAACGGCGCGCGGATCACCAGGTACCGGCTGAGCTGGTCGGGCGGGTCGACCACGGTCGACGGGTCGGCGTCGAGCGCCACGGTGAGCGGGCTGACCAACGGCAAGTCCTACGTGATCACCGTGACCGCGGAGAACTCGGCGGGCCGCGGCTCGGGCGCCAGCGCCAAGGCGGTGGTGCCGGGACGCGCGGCCGAAGCACCGAAGGTCACCGCGAAGGCGGGCGCCGACGGGCGGGTCTCGGTGACGTGGACCGAACCCGAACGCCACGGGGCGGAGCTGGTGCACTACCTGGTGAGCGCGTCCGGCAAGGGCGAACGCGAGGTTTCCGGCCAGAGCGCGGAATTCCAGGGGATCACGGGCACCACCACCATCACGGTCCGGGCGGTCACCCGGTACGGCCCGTCCGGTTCTCCCGTGCTCACGGGGAAGCCCGGCAAGCAGAGCGTCACCGTGCCGTCGGGCCCGCCCACCGTGGAGATCACCCGCGTGCGGGGCGAGAACGGCAAGCTGATCGTGAGCGTCAACGCCGACACCAAGGGCTCGTCGGCGACCTGCGAGGCGCGCTTCATCGACTTCCTGTCGGCTTCCGCGTCCTGCGACGGGCCTTCCGAGATCGTCTTCAACAACGCCGCCTGGTTCGGCAGCATCAAGATCACGGTCAACATGACGACCCCGGCGGGTCAGGCCACGGACAGCTGGACGGGAGTGCCGGGATAGCCGGGCGGATCCGGGGCGTCGTGTTCTGGATCGGGCCGGCGGGTTCGCGTCGAGGAAAGGGCAAGGAACTGCTGTGACACCCACCCCCAAGGTCGCCTACGACCTCATCGCCGAGAACGTGCAGGTGGTGATGCGCGGCAAGGCGGACGTCGTCCGGCTCGCGGTGGCCGCCCTGTTCGCCGAGGGGCACCTGCTGATCGAGGACGTGCCCGGGGTCGGGAAGACGACCATGGCGCGGTGCATCGCGGCCAGCATCGGCGGCGGGTGGAGCCGCATCCAGTTCACGCCCGACCTGCTGCCCGGCGACATCACCGGCGTGATGGTGTACCACCAGAACGCCGAGCGGTTCCAGTTCCACCCCGGCGCGATCTTCGCCAACGTGGTGCTGGCTGACGAGATCAACCGGGGCACGCCGAAGACCCAGGCCGCGCTGCTGGAGGTGATGGCCGAACGCCGGGTGACCGTCGACTCGGTCAGCCAGGACGTGCCCCGGCCGTTCCTCGTCGTGGCCACGCAGAACCCGATCGAGATGGAGGGCACCTACCGGTTGCCCGAGGCGCAGCTGGACCGGTTCCTGATGCGCCTGTCCGTCGGCTACCCGGAGCACGACGCCGAGGTGCGCGTGGTGATGGGCGACTGCGCCGGGGTGAGCCCGGACGAGCTGCAGCCGGTGATCGACATCAGCGGCGTGCAGCAGGTGATCGCCGAGGTGCGCAAGTCGCGCCTGGCCCCCGAGGTCATCTCCTACGCGGTGCGGCTGGCCGCGGCGAGCCGCACCCATCCGGCGGTCCGCTACGGCGCCAGCCCGCGCGGCAGCATCGCCCTGATCCGGGCGGCCCAGGCGCTCGCCGCCACCCACGGCCGCGACTTCGTGACGCCGGACGACGTGAAGGACGTGGCCGTCCCGGTGCTCGCCCACCGCCTCGTGCTCACCCCGGACGCGGAGCTGAGCCAGCGGCAGGCGAGCGACGTGGTGGCGGAGCTGCTGGCGGACACCGCCGTGCCGACGGACCCGGCGAGGAGGTAGGGGTGCGGCTCACCCGCCGCGGCATCCTCGTTCTCCTCGGGGCCGCACTGTGTTTCGCCTTCGGCGAGGTGGCCGGGTACCCGCTGTTCCGGGCTCTGGCAGGGGTCGCGGTCGGCGCGGTGCTGGCCGCCGTGGCCACCACCTTCGTCCAGCCGAAGGTGGAGGTCATCCGCTCCGTCACGCCGGACCGGGTCGAGCGGGGCAAGCCCGCGCTGGCGTCGCTGGTGGTCCGCAACGGCACCACTCGTCGGCACGGCGGCTTCGCCGCGGCCGACCGGGTCGGCACCGAGGCGAACGAGGTGCGGGTCCGCCCGCTCGCGCCCGGCGCGGAGGCCACCTACCACTACGAGCTGCTCACCACGGCGCGCGGCCGGCTCCAGGTCGGCCCGCTCGTGCTGAGCCGGTTCGATCCCTTCGGCCTCGCCCACGGCGACCGGACCGCGGGTGGCACCGCGCACCTGTGGGCGCATCCGCGCCGGCACCAGGTGCGCCCCGCGCGGGCCGGGTATCCGCGGCACCACCACGACGGGCCGATCACCGATCCGCCGCTGCGCGGTTCGGCGGACCTGCGCGCCGTCCGGCCGTACGTGATCGGTGACGAAGTGCGCTTCCTGCACTGGAAAGCGACGGCCCGGACCGGTCAGCTCATGGTGCGCGAGTACGCCGACCCGGCGCAGCTGCGGTTCACGGCGGTCCTCGACACCCGGCCCGCCGCGATGAGCCCGGCCGTTTTCGAGGAAGCCGTCGAGGTGGCGGCCTCGCTGCTCTACGCCTCGGCCTCGGCCGGACAGCACTGCCGGCTGATCACGTCCCACGGCATCGACACGCCGGTCGACAGCGGCCTGCGGGCGGTCAGGTCGCTGCTGGATGAGTTGTGCCTGGTCGGCCAGGACGCGGCGGCGGATGCGCCGCTGGTGCCGGCCGCGCTCGACGCGACGCGTCCCGGCGGCATCCTGGTCGTGATCACCGGGCCGGATGCCGATGTGGCCGCGCACCGCTGGCGGCCGGATGTGCTGGTCCGGCTCGGCGCCCGGCAGTCGTCGGCGGGCAACGGGCTGATCGCCGCGTCGGACGCGGCCGATGCCGCGGCGAAGTGGAACGTCTTGCAGGCGGGTCCTTCATGACCGCGCGCAACCGGCTGGCGGTCGCCGGATTGCTCTGCGCCGCAGCGGTTTCCGGGTTCTTGTTCGCGCCGGTCTTCGGCTTGGCGCCGCTGATCGTCCCGGTGCTCGTCGTGGGGCTCGTCGGCTACGGCTGCGTCGAACTGGCCGCGCGGTGGCCGGAACTCGCGCCGTGGCGCCCGGTTCTGGTGCTGCTGGGCGCTCTTCTCGGGCTGATCGAGTCGGTCCTGTTCCCGACCACCGTGGTGGGCCTGCCCACCGGGGAGACGCTGCGGGTGCTGGAACGCGGGTTGACCGAGGGCTGGCTGCTCAGCCTGCAGTCGACCTGGCCCGCCCGCCCGGATGCCGAGCAGCTGCTGTTCGTCCCGCTGGCGGTGCTGCTCGCCGTCGCGCTCGGCCTGGAATTGTTGCTGCGCCTGCGAAGGCCGATGGTGGCGTTGCTGCCGGGCCTGGCCGTGGTCGCGCTCGCCCAGGCGTACCAGGCGCTGACCGGGCTCGCCGCACTGCTTGCCGCGATCGCCTACGCGGTCCCGGCCGGAGTGGTGCTCTGGGCTGAGCGCCCCGGGCGCCCGGCCGCCCGGCCCCGCAGTGGGCTCCAACCGGCGCGCCGGGGGTCCAAGGCGCGGATTCTGCTCGTGGTGCCGACGATCGTGGGCGTGGTGGCCGGCTCGGTCCTCATCGGCGGCTTCGATCCGGTCGGCGGCGATCCGTACCGCCTGGCGGACGGCCGACTGGCGCCGTTGCAGCAGAACCGGCTCAGCAATCCACTGGACCAGATCGCGGCGCGGCTGGGCGACCGCGAGCGGGAGGTGTTCCGCTACCGCAGCGATGCGCCGGTCGACCGGTGGCGACTGGTGGTGCTGGACGGCTTCGACGGAACCAACTGGTCGACCGGCGCGCGGCTGCGCCGGATGGGAACCGGCCTCGACGGGGTGCCGGGCGGCACCGCGGGCGCGGCCGACCTGCGGGTGCGGGGCGGGCTCGGGCCGTGGTTGCCGAGCCAGCCGGTTCCGGTGGGCGTGACCGGGCTCGCGCCGCTGGTGGACCAGTCCTCGGGCGCGCTGCTGGTGGATCCGCCGGTGCCCACCGGGCAGGAGGTCTCCTACCGGCTGAGCTGGTCGACGCCCCAGGTCGACGCGGCGCGGCTCGGCGTCGCCCCGGTGGATCCGCACGCGGCGGGCGGGCTCGGCGGACTCGGCGTGGTGCCACCGGAAATCGGGCGGCTGGCCAGGGATTCGGTGCGCGGGCTGCGCCCGACGTTCCAGGCGGCCCTGCAGCTCGACCGGTTCCTGAGCGAGAACTACCAGGTCGCGGTAGGCGAAGACCTGCCGACCGGGCACGGCTGGCCGCAGCTGCGGCACTTCCTCCTCGAGAGCAAGCGCGGGACGAGCGAGCAGTTCGCCGCCGCGTACGTGCTCCTGGCGAGGCTGAACGGCATCCCGGCCCGGCTGGTCGTCGGGTTCCGCGGCTCGAACAAGACCGAGGGCGACTTCAAGGTGGTGCGCAACGGCGACGTGCTGGCGTGGCCGGAGGTGGCGGTCGAGGGAGTCGGCTGGGTGCCGCTGGACCCGACCGCGACCGCGACCCAGTCCGGCCGGGAGCGGTCCGGCCTGGCCATGGCGGCCGCACAGGCCAGGCAGCAGCTACCGCCGGAGAACCAACTGCGCCCGCCCCAACTCCCGCCGGGACAGCAGGAGGACGCGGGCGAACAGGAATCCGGTGCCGCCCCGATGCTGTGGGCAGTGGTGGTTCCGGTTGCCGTGGTCCTGCTCCTGCTCGCCTGCTGGCTGGTCGGAGTGCCGCTGGCGAAGTCCGTGCGAACCCGCCGCAGGAGGCGCCTGGCCGGCGCCGACGGCGTGCTGGGTGCATGGGCGGAAGCCCGCGACCGGATCCGAGCCCACGGCGTGCCGTACCGGATCGGGATGACACCGCGAGATCTGGCGGAGTCGGCGGGCGCGATGATCGGAGAGCGAACGGCGGAGCCGGTGGTAAGGCTGGCGAAGGTGCTGGACATGGCGCTGTGGTCGGGAGTCCCGGTGGCGGACGGCCAACCCCGGCGAGCCTGGGAAGAGGTCCGACAGGTCCGGCGAGCACTAGCGACCCGCCCACTGTCCACCAGACTGAGAGCAGCACTGGAACTCCGAACGCTGCTCCCCACCAGCCGCCAGCAAGACCGATCCTGAGGGATGGGTTGAGAAGTCATCTCGACTTCCGCCGGCTCACGGCTGCGCGCTGCGCTGCGGTGGCGTGCAGCCACCCTCGCGCCTTCTGGTCCAGGTCTCGGATGTCGTCCCAGCTGTGATCGACCGGGATCGAGGCCACCCGTTGGTGGTTCTCGTGCACTGGTCCGGTGTCACCGCGCAGGACGTCGACAGCGGAGTCCCCACGCCCCCAGCGGAAGGTGAAGCCGCCCAGGTACAGCCATTGACACGGGAGCTTTGCCATTCGCTAACTCGCGGACGGTGACAACGGGCGGATCAGAACCGGCCGGGCCAGCCTCTCCGGCAAGAAGCACTCATGAGCCGGTTCCTGGATGCAGAACGGAGCTTGCGGGTGTGTTGGCGCTGGAAGCGCCAGAATCGCCCGGAGCGTCCACAGTGGCGGGGCGTGGTACTGGTAAGCCACGGCCTGCGGGTTGAACACCCCAGTGCTCTCCGGCGTGGGCACGCGGTACGCGGTGGCCCGGTCCTGGCTGCGGAGGATGAAGACGTCGGCGCAGTCCTGCGGGTGCTGGAACATCGAGGCCATGAGCTGAGGGGCGTGCTCCGGACCCCAGCGAATCAGCGTCCAACCCCGCAAGCGCAACTCGGTGAGCAGCTCCGTCAGCTCAAGCGACAGCGGTTCGCTCATCGCAGCCCCCAAGGCACGGGCCACTTCCGCAGGTCCACCCGTTTCCTCTGCTTCCGCATGGCGGCCCACTCGCGCCGGTACTGACGCCTTTCCAGCAAGCGTTTCCACATCGCGCCTCCCGATCTCTGGAAAGACAACCCCGCCTACTGGTCAACGGAGAGGTGTCTTTCTGTAGTCTTCGGATTACTGGGCGTGACTCGGAAGCTTCTGGGGGTCTACAGGTGTCTTCTGCCGGTGATGAGGTCGGTGCCGAACTCCGGTCCGCGCGGGTTGACGCGGGAATCAGCCTTGCGCAGATGGCGCGGCTCACGAACTACTCCAAGCCCTACCTCGGGCTGATCGAGACTGGTCGGCGGCCGATCACGGTAGATATCGTGGTGGCGTACGAACGCGAACTCGGCCCGTTGGGAGACGACATGCTGCGTCGCCGGGACATCACGCACCCTCGCACCATGAAAGCTGACCGACCGACGCTCACCGAGCTGGCCCATTCGATCGACAGCGGCGACCCCGGAGCGTTGGCGACCGCGCCGTCCAGCCGCGCCGTCGACTTCTTCCTCGCGTCGAAGCTCGGTGAGTCGGGGGCGAACCACCTGCGGGAGTGGGTCCGCACCGGGAAGACGTCGACGCTGCGCGCAAACGCGCTAGCGGTGCTTTCGAAGATGTCGATGCGCGAGGACATCGAGCTCATCGTGGAGTGCTTGGAGACGGACGAGAAGGTCCGGTTCCTGTCCTTGGCGTCCGAGGTGTCCAAGGTGATGCAACACGACTGGGATACGTCCAAGGCGGTTGCGAAAGACCCAACCACCGCGCCGAATCCCCGGAAGCTGGCAAAGGCCCTGACGAAGGAAACCCTCCTGGACTCCGACGCCGAGTCCCGGTGGTGCGGAGCGTACCTGCTCCGGGGCCTCGTCCCGGTGCTGGGAAGATAGGGCCTGCTCAGCACAGTCAAGCGGTCTCACCGGCGGAAACCTACCCGGCTTGTGAGGTTATGGGCGAGCGGTCACCTGGTGGCACACTCGTTCGGGAGGACTCAGACGTCTAGTGCGAGGTGTTTCAATGTCCGCCGCAGCGAAGTACCAAGAGATCGCGGCGACGCTGCGCAGTCAGATCGACCGGGGCGAGTTGTCGGTTGGCGATCAGTTGCCGACCGAGCAGGCTCTGCAGGACCGGTTCGACGCATCACGCACAACGGTCCGCCAGGCGCTGAAGGAGCTTCGTGACGCCGGCCTGGTTCAGATGCGTCACGGAGTGGGCGTGTTCGTCGCACCACCGAAGGTGGTCCGGCGGCTGGACTCCCGCGAACGTCTGTCGAAGGCCCGGCGGGAAGCGAACAAGGCTGCTTTCCTAGCGGAAGCGGCGGCACAGGACTTCGCCCCGTCGTCCTCGGTCCGGGTGTGGTTCGAGCCTGCTCAGGATTACGCGGAACTCCTTGATGTTGAAGAGGGTTCCGAGCTCTGCGTTCGCGACCGGGTGATGAGTGCGGACGATCAACCGGTGATGCTGGCTGTTTCGCGGCTGCCCCGTGAGATCACCAGGGGCACCACCCTGGAAGAGGTGGAGACCGGGCCGGGCGGTGTGTTCGCCAGGCTGGAAGAACAGGGCTACGAGATCACCCGGCACGAGGAGATCGTGAGCGCCCGGATGCCGGACGCGAACGAACGGAAGCTGCTCGGCCTCGGCAGCGGTCCCGTGCTGGCGGTTCGCCGCCGGACGTGGAGCGGCGACCGAGTGGTCGAGGTGAACGACATGGTGATGTCGGGAGAGTCGTACGAACTGCGCTACGCATGGGATGCCATCTGACGCCATCTCGACGGCGCGGACAACATGGCCCGGAGTTTCGCGGTTTTGCCCGCGGCATGACGTGAATCTGCGTCTGGAGCGGTGTTCCTGCGGGTACGGGGCCGGGGGGGGGGGTGGGGGGGGGGGGGGGGAAAAAAAAAAAAAAAAAAAAAAAAAAAAAAAAAAAAAAAACCCCCCCCCCCCCCCCCCCCCCCCCCCCCAACCCACCCCCCCCCCCCCCGGAAGGAGAAGGTGGGCCCCTCCCGCCCACAATGTCCTT